>DASTKY010000406.1:0-10134 GCA_035715495.1 Gaiella sp.
CGGCTCAGGACATTCCGAGCGCGATCAGGGCGCCCACCCCGACGGCGAGCGTCGACGTGCCGAGGAAGAGCCCCACCCGGCCCGCGAGGACGCGGAAGTCGATCGATCCGTCACGGCGCAGAAGCATCCTGCTCGCAGTATCCGGGCCGCGACGGACGTGTCCTTCCCTCGAACGAGGGGTCGTGACCTCGACCCCCGTCTAGAATCGCAGTGATGGACCGGCGCGCTCCCAGGATCGGCGTCCTCGCCCTCCAGGGGGCGTTTCGCGAGCACGTGCGGGTCCTGCGGGCGCTCGGCGCCGACGCGCTCGAGGTGCGGCTGCCGGCGGAGCTCGACGCCCTGGACGGCCTGGTGATCCCTGGCGGCGAGTCGACGACGATCACGCGGCTCGCGCGCCTCTACGGGCTCGACGAGGCGATCCGCGCGTTCGACGGGCCGCTCTTCGGGACCTGCGCGGGGATGATCCTCCTCGACCGCGATCACCTCGGCCGCGCCGACCTCGAGGTCGAGCGCAACGCCTACGGCCGCCAGGTCGCGAGCTTCGAGGCCGACCTCGAGCTGGCGGGCGAGGACGAGCCGTTCCGCGGCGTCTTCATTCGGGCGCCGCGTGTCCGCGCGGTCGGAACCGACGTCGAGGTGCTCGCGGAGCTCGACGGGGAGCCCGTGCTGCTGCGCGACGGCGACGTGCTCGTCGCGGCGTTCCACCCCGAGCTGACGGACGATCCGCGCGTCCACGAACGGTTTCTCGAGCTGGTCACGGAGGCGATGAGTGTCAGGGCATAGCAAGTGGTCGACGATCAAGCACAAGAAGGGCGCGGCCGACGCGAAGCGCGGGAAGCTCTTCTCGAAGCTCTCACGGGCGATCATGGTCGCCGCGAAGGAGGGCGGCGCGGATCCGGCGACGAACCTCGCCCTGCAGAACGCCGTCGAGAAGGCGCGGTCGTACTCGATGCCGAAGGACACCATCGAGCGCGCGATCGCGAAGGGCGCGGGGGAGGGGACCGACGGAGCGAGCTTCGAGACCGTCGTCTACGAGGGCTACGGGCCCGAGGGCGTCGCGGTGATCGTCGAGGCGCTGACCGACAACCGCAACCGGACCGCCTCCGAGGTGCGCCACATGTTCTCGAAGCACGGTGGCAACCTCGGCGCCACGGGCGCGGTCGCCTGGCAGTTCGAGCGGCGCGGCGTCGTGCTCGTCGCCGCCGAAGGGGTCGACGAGGACGAGCTCGTGCTCGCGGCGGCCGACGCCGGCGCCGACGACGTCGAGCGCGACGGCGAGACCTTCGTCGTGTCCTCGACGCCGGAGGAGCTCACTGCGGTGAGGCAGGCGCTCGAGGCGGGGGGCTTCGCGCTCGAGTCCGTCGGTCTCTCGATGATCCCGAAGACGACCGTCGCGATCGGCGACGAGTCGACGGCCAAGCAGGTCGTCCGCCTCGTCGAGGGCCTCGAGGACAACGACGACGTGCAGGACGTCTACGCGAACTTCGACATCCCCGAGACGGTGCTGGAGGCGGTCGCGTCGTAGGGCGGCGATCCACGTCCGATCGGACGTGGCGTGGCAACGAGGCAGTGCGACCGCGACAGCGGGCGCCGAGCGAAACGACACAGGCCGTCCGAGGTCGTCCCTACCCTCTGGCCGTGAAGGTCCTCGGCATCGACCCAGGGACGGCTGCGTGCGGGTACGGGATCGTCCATGCAAGCGACGGGCGTATCAAGGCCATCGCCCACGGCTGCTGGACGTCGAGCGCGCGCGAGCGGCCGGAGCTCCGGCTCAGGACGATCTTCGACGGGCTCGCCGCGCTCATCCGGGAGCACGAGCCGGACGCGGTCGCGCTGGAGGAGTCGTTCGTCGGTGCCGACGCCCGCATCGCGCTCTTCGTCGGGCAGGCGCGCGGCGCCGCCCTCGTCGCGGCCGCGTCGGCAGGGGTCGCGTGCACCGAGTACGCGCCGGCGCGCGTGAAGCAGGCGGTCTGCGGCTACGGCCGCGCGGACAAGGGGCAGATGTCGAGGATGGTGAAGATGCTGCTCGCGCTCGACACGGAGCCGCCGACGTCGCACGAGGCCGACGCGCTCGCGGTCGCGATCTGCCACGCCTCGATGCCGCCGCTCGTGCGGATCGCCGGATGAGGAGGGCGCGGTGATCTCGCGGCTGCGCGGCCGCCCGGCCGGCCGGAGCGGCGACGGGCTCGTCCTCGACGTGAACGGCGTCGGCTACCTCGTGGCGGCGACTCCGGCCGTCCTCCGCCGCGCCGGCGCCGGCTCCGAGCTGACCGTGGAGACCTACCTCCACGTGCGGGAGGACGCGCTCCAGCTGTACGGCTTCGCGGACGCCGAGGAGCGCGAGCTCTTCGTCCACCTCCTCACCGTGAGCGGGATCGGTCCCAAGGTGGCGCTCGCGGTCGTCTCCGGCTCGCCGGCGGCCGAGCTGCGCAAGGCGATCGCGCTCGGCGACCATGCCCGCTTCCAGGCGATCCCCGGCATCGGCAAGAAGACCGCCGAGCGGATCGTGCTCGAGCTGAAGGAGAAGCTCGGGGCGGACGTCGAGCCGGCGCTCGCCGCCGTCGGCGACACGCCGAGCCACCTCGTCGCCCGCGATGCTCTCGTCGAGCTCGGCTACTCGGTCGTCGACGCCGAGCGGGCGCTCGCGGAGATCGATCCCGAGCTGCCGGCCGAGGAGCGCGTCCGTCTCGTGCTCCGCGGGGCCGCTGCGTGAGCCAGTTCCTCGCGCCCGCGCTCCGGCCGGAGGACGAGGAGGTCGAACGGTCGCTCCGCCCGCGCCGCCTGGAGGACTTCGTCGGGCAGGAGCGGGTCAAGGAGCAGCTCAGGATCTCGCTCGACGCCGCGAAGCAGCGCGCCGAGGCCCTCGACCACGTGCTGCTCGCCGGCCCGCCCGGCCTCGGGAAGACGACGCTCGCGCAGATCGTCCGGGAGGAGCTCGGCGTCGGCCTCCGCACGGTCGCCGGCCCCGCGCTCGAGAAGAAGGACATCGCCGCGATCCTCACGGCGCTCGAGCCGCGAGACGTCCTCTTCGTCGACGAGATCCACCGCCTCAATCGCTCCGCGGAGGAGATCCTCTACCCGGCGCTCGAGGACTTCCGGCTCGACATCGTCTTCGGGCAGGGCGCGGCGGCACGGACGCTGACGCTCGACCTCCCGCCGTTCACGCTCGTCGGCGCGACGACGCGCACCGGGCTCCTGACGACGCCGCTCCGCGACCGCTTCGGGATGACCTTCCGGCTCGGCTACTACGACCCGGGGCAGCTCGCGTCGATCGTCGTCCGCTCCGCGGGGATCCTCGAGGTCGAGATCGCGGCGGACGCGGCGGACGAGATCGCGTCGCGGTCGCGCGGCACTCCGCGGATCGCGAACCGGATCCTGCGGCGCGTGCGCGACGTGGCCCAGGTGCGGCACGCGGGCGTGATCACGACCGACGTCGCCCGGGAGGCGCTCGAGCTGCTCGAGGTGGACGAGCAGGGCCTCGAGCGCATCGACCGCGAGCTCCTCGAGGCGGTCGCGTACAAGTTCGGCGGCGGGCCGGTCGGCCTGTCGACGCTCGCGGTCGCGCTGGGCGAGGAGACCGACACGATCGAGGACGTCTACGAGCCCTACCTCCTCCAGCTGGGCTTCCTCCAGCGGACGCCGCGCGGGCGCGTGATCACCGACCTCGGGAGGGCGCACCTCGGGGCGCAGCGCGACGCAGGGAGCCTCTTCTGAGCTCGCAGGGGATCTGGACGCCCGGCATGGCCGGCCCGCTCGACGACCTCGTGAAGCGCATCCTGCGGCGGGTCGACGCCTTCAAGGCCGATCACGGCCTCGAGGAGGCGGAGCTGACCGTCGAGCTGCTCGACGGCTCGCTCCACCGGCTGAAGACGCTCTCCGCCGATCCCGGTTACGGGTTCGTCAGCTTCCGCCCGCACGGCGGCGACGACGAGCCCGAGGAGCTCATCGTCCCGCTCGGGGCCGTGCGGGAGATCCGGCTGAGAGCTCCCGGGGCCGAGCACGCGTTCGGCTTCGCAGGGCCTTCGCCCGACGCCGACTGAGGCGGGCGCTACTCCCGCGGGAACTGGAGCGCGTGCCAGGACGGCGTCGGGGCGAGCTCGAGCAGGGCGCGGCCGCCGTTCGGCTCCGCGTAGGCGTACTCGCCGCTGTCCTCGTCCCACGTGATCTCGAGCAGCCCCTCCTTGACGCGGTGGTCGAGGTAGGCCCCGCGGAAGACGAGCTTGCGCAGCCAGTAGACGAGCGACTCGCCGTCCACGAGCGCGAGGCGCTCCCAGTGGCGGACGAGGTACGAGCCGAGCGTGCTCCTCGCCTCTGCGATCCGGCCGTCCGCGGCGAGCTCGACGAGGTCCGCGACCTCGTCCTCGTCGAGGTCGTTCGAGGCGACGAGCCCGAGCCTGACGGCGGCCGCGCCGACCCGCTCCTCGAAGTCGCGTGCCCCGAAGGCGAAGCGGTAGCCGAGGAACTCCAGCGTGTAGTCGTCGCCCGAGGTGTAGTTCCACTCCGCTGCGGCCATCGACCGCAGGCTAGCCTCCGCACATGAAGGAACGCCGCCTCGTCGTCCTCATGATCCTCGTCGTCGTCGCGATCTGGCTCGTCGGCGCGGCGGTGACGAAGTACTCCGTCGAGCAGATGGCGCTCTTCGCGCCGATCGCCGTCTGCGTGATCGGCGCTACGGCCGCGGTGATCCTCCTCTGGGTCAAGGTCGTGCTGCAGATCGTGCGCGAGCGCCGGGAGCGCCGAGCCGCCTGAGAACGGGCGTCCGACGAGGTCGGACGGCACAACCAGCGGCACACGGCAACGAGGGTTTGCGACCGCGACAGCGGGCGCCTTCAGGGGTGTGCCCGAGCCGGAGGCGAGGGATCGAGCCGCGGGATTCGGCTTCTGCCGAATCCCGCTTGGCGAACAAATGCCGTCCGACGGTCTCCGTACCGTCGGCTGGGCGATGCAGGACGGCCGCTGGACGACCCGACCGTGCGACTGGGAGCGCGTCGAGGCGCTGGCCGGGGCGCTGGACGTGAGCGAGACGACCGCCACCGTGCTCGTCCGCCGCGGTCTCGACGACCCCGCCGCCGCCCGCGCCTTCCTCGACTGCGAGCCGCCCGAGCACGACCCGTTCCTGCTCGGAGACGTCGAGGCCGCGATCGAGCGCATCCGCGCGGCCGTCGCCGCGGGGGAGCGCATCTGCGTCCACGGCGACTACGACGTCGACGGCATCGCCGCGACCGCCGTGGCGGTGCTCGTGCTCCGCGAGCTCGGCGCGACCGTCGAGTGGCGCCTGCCGAGCCGCTTCGAGGAGGGGTACGGCCTCGCCCGCGAGACGATCGAGGGGGTCGCCGCCGACGGGGTCGACCTCGTCCTCACCGTCGACTGCGGGATCACCGCCGTCGAGGAGGTCGCCCGGGCCCGTGAGCTCGGCCTCGACGTGATCGTCACCGACCATCATCGGCCCGCGGAGACGCTGCCCGACTGCCCGATCGTCGCGACCCGCCCGTCGCGCTACCCGTGCCCCGACCTCTGCGGGACGGGTGTCGTCTACACGCTCGCGCGCGCCCTGCTCGGCTCCGACAGCCCCGCCCTCGAGCGGACGCTCGACCTCGTCGCGCTCGCGACGATCGCCGACGTCGTGCCGCTCGTCGACGAGAACCGTGCGCTCGCCGCCGCCGGGCTCCGGGCGCTCGCGCGGACGCGCCGTCCCGGGCTCCAGGCGCTGATGGAGTCGGCGAAGGTCGATCCGGCGGCCGTCGACTCGACGTCCGTGGCGTTCAGGCTCGCGCCGCGCATCAATGCCGCGGGCCGGCTCGGCCGGCCCGATCTCGCGCTCGACCTCCTCCTCACGGAGGACGTCGCGGAGGCGAGGCAGCTCGCCGGCCAGCTCGAGGAGCTCAACCGCGAGCGGCAGGGCGTGGAGGAGCGGATCCTGCGGGAGGCGACCGCGCGCGTCGACGCGCTGCCCCCGGCCGAGCGCGCGCGACGCGGCTACGTCCTCTGGGACGAGGAGTGGCACGAGGGCGTGATCGGGATCGTCGCGTCGCGCCTCGTCGAGCGGTTCCACCGGCCGGTGGTGCTGATCGCGCGAAGCGGCGACGGCTGGAAGGGCTCGGGCCGCTCGATCTCGGAGTTCGATCTCCACGGCGGGCTCGCCGCCTGCGCCGCGCACCTCGGCCGCTACGGCGGCCATCGGGCGGCCGCCGGGCTCTCGATCGAGACGGACCGGCTGGAGGGGTTCGCCGAGGCGTTCGGCCTGCATGCCGACGCAGAGCTCGCGGACGTCGACCTGCGGCCCCTGACGATGGTCGACGCAATCGTTCCGGCGGGCGAGCTGACGCTCGACCTGGCGCAGGAGCTCGACCGGCTGGCGCCGTTCGGGCTCGGGAACCCCGAGCCGACGCTGCTGCTCGCGAGCGCCGAGGCGACGAACGCCGGGACGGTCGGCGAGGGCAAGCATCTCCGCTTCCGCGTCCGCCAGCAGGGCCGCGACGGCGGCTCCGCGATCGGCTTCGGGCTCGGCGCCCAGCTCGACCGCCTCGTCGAGGCGGGCCGCCTGGACGTCGCCTTCCGGCTCAAGGAGAACCGCTGGAACGGGACGATCGCGCCGCAGCTCGTCGTCCGGCGCGTGTTCGCGGCGCCGGCCGCCTACGAGGAGCTGCGCGCCTGGCTCGCGGGCGAGTGGCGCGCCGGCGAGGACGCCTGGACGCCCGAGGCGCGGGAGATCTTCGTCGAGCTGGGGCTGACGCCCGGCGGCGCGCGACGGCAGCTGCTGGAGTCCGCGTCGTTCCGGGCGCTGCTCGACCGCGGCGGCGCCGACCTGCCGCTCGCCGCCTAGGCGTCAGACCTCGCCGTCGTAGTAGTCGAGCTTCTCGCGCCGCATCATCAGCACGTCGCGCTCGTCGCCGGGCCAGATGCCGACCTTCCCGCTGTCGGGGTACACCGCGATCCCGGGAGACTTCTTGGTCGACGTCATCAGCACGCGGGCGGTCTCGTCGCCGAGGCACGACACCTTGTGGGCGCCCTCGGGCCCCGGCGGGAAGCAGACGATGTCGCCGACGCGCAGCTCGTCCTCGCCGCCCGGGTGTCGGAGCGTCACGCGGCCGGCGACGACGGCGAGCCACTCCTCCTCCGGGTACTCGTAGTGGTACGGGCAGATGCTCTGCCCCGGCGGGATCTCGTAGAGCGACGCACCCATCTGCGTCGCGCCGAGCGCGGGGCCGAAGCGCGCCATCCCGGCGCGGTAGCCCTCGGGGTCGGTCTCGTCGTACTCGGGGACGAGCTCGAACAGGTTGACGCGCGCCGGACCGCTCACGCGGCCGATCCTATCCGGCCTGCGCCGCGGCGCTTCGGGCGCCCTCACGGGTGTCGCGCGGGTGTCAGCGGCGGGACGAGGCAGCCAGGAGCTGCATCATCCGCAGGAGCCGCCGCCGCTCGAGGTAGGCGTACACGAGACGCATGATTCGCACCCTTTCCACCGGGGCCGGAGATCTCCTGCCGCGAAAGGGGGACTCGGCAGACGGTGTCCGTACACTGAGTTCATGACGGTCGTCGACGCCCAGCGGCACCACGAGAACCTCGTCGAGGAGCTGCTCGCGAGCATCGAGACCTACAACCCGGAGGTCGATCGGGAGCTGATCCGGCGGGCCTTCGAGGTCGCCGAGACCCGCCATCGCGGGCAGGTGCGCCGCTCCGGCGAGGAGTTCATCCACCACCCGTGGGGCGTCGCGCGGATCTGCGCCGAGCTCCACCTCGACGAGCAGACGATCGCGGCCGCCCTCCTGCACGACGTCGTCGAGGACACGGAGGCGGAGCTCGACGACCTCCGCGCCGACTTCGGCCCCGAGATCGCCGAGCTCGTCGAGGGCGTCACGAAGCTGACGCGGATCCAGTTCTCCAGCCGCGAGCAGGCGGAGGCGGAGAACTACCGGAAGATGATCGTCGCGATGGCCAAGGACGTCCGGGTCATCCTGATCAAGCTCGCCGACCGGCTCCACAACATGCGGACGATCGAGTACCTCGGCAAGCAGAAGCAGGTGCAGAAGGCGAAGGAGACGCTCGAGGTCTACGCGCCGCTCGCGCACCGGCTCGGGATCCATGCGCTCAAGTGGGAGCTCGAGGATCTCTCGTTCCAGATCCTGCACCCACGCAAGTACGCCGAGATCAAGGCGATGGTCGCCGACCGGCGCGAGGCGCGCGAGGTGCAGGTCGACCAGGCCGGCACGATCCTCGGGCTCGAGCTGGAGAAGGCCGACATCCCGGTCGTCATCTCCGGCCGGGCGAAGCACTTCTACTCGATCTACGACAAGATGGCCAAGAAGGGCCGCGAGTTCAACGAGATCTACGACCTCACGGCCATGCGCGTCATCTGCGAGCGCGGCGGCGAGGACGGGACGCGCGACTGCTACGGCGCGCTGGGGATCATCCACTCGCTCTGGAAGCCGATGCCGGGCCGGTTCAAGGACTTCGTCGCGATGCCGAAGCTGAACCGCTACCGCTCGCTGCACACGACGGTGATCGGGCCGTCCGGCACGCCGCTCGAGATCCAGGTGCGGACGCGCGAGATGCACGAGGAGGCCGAGCTCGGCGTCGCGGCGCACTGGCTCTACAAGCGCGGCCGCACGGGCAAGCAGGACGACGAGTGGCTCACCTGGGTGCGCTCGCTGATGGACTGGCAGGGCGACGAGCACGACGCCGCCGAGTTCATGCGCACGCTCCGGACCGACCTCTTCGACGACGAGGTCTACGTCTTCACGCCCAAGGGCGAGGTGAAGACCCTGCCTGCCGGCGCGGGGCCGATCGACTTCGCCTACGCCGTCCACACGGACGTGGGCCACCGCACGGTCGGCGCGAAGGTGAACGGCCGGATCGTGCCGCTGCACTACCGGCTGAAGAACGGCGACTTCGTCGAGATCCTGACCTCGAAGTCGGGGCGGGGGCCCTCGCGCGACTGGCTCTCGCTCGCCCGGTCGTCGCGTGCCCGCAACAAGATCCGCCAGTGGTACCAGCGCGAGACGAAGGGCGAGACCGAGCAGAAGGGCCGCGAGGCGCTCGACCAGGCGCTCAAGGCGCAGAACCTGCCGTACCGCAAGCTCCAGGGCTCGAGCGTCCTCGCCTCGGTGATCCGCGACATGGGCTTCAAGAAGGCGGAGGACTTCTACCTCGCGCTCGGCTCCGGGAAGATCGGGACCGGCCAGGTCGTCAACAAGGTGCTCCAGCGCCTGAAGACCGACGAGGTCGTCGACGAGCCGCTCGTCACCCTCAAGCCGTCGAACCTCAAGCGGATCGTCACGGGGGACTCGCTCGGGGTCGTCGTCCCGGGCGTCCAGGACGTCCTCGTCCGCCTCGCGAAGTGCTGCACCCCGGTGCCCGGCGACGACATCCAGGGCTACATCTCGCTGGGGCGGGGGATCACGATCCATCGTGCGGACTGCCCGAACGTGAAGGCGCTGATGCGGAACCCGGAGCGGTTCACGCCCGTCGAGTGGGAGGCCGGCGCCGCGTCGGCGAGCTTCCGGGTGCAGATCTCGGTCGAAGCCTGGGATCGCGCGCGGCTCCTCGAGGACGTGGCCCGCACCTTTGCCGAGCACGGCGCGAACATCGTCTCGTACGGCGGGTCGGTCGAGGACGGGATGGCCCGCAACTGGTACACCGCCGAGCTGGGTGACGTGAAGGACCTGCGGAGCCTCCTGACGGGGCTGCGCAACCTCGACGGCGTCTTCGACGCCTACCGGATGACGCCTGGCGGCTGAGCCGCATGCGAGGGGTTGTGCGTGCCAGCCTTGGGCGCCTCTCGCCTCGGACGGCCGCGGGGGATCGCGTGGCTCCACCAGCGCCGCGCGTCGCGCCGCGCGAAACGGAGCGTGTGCGGGCCGCGCAGGGCGGGCGGCCAACCTCTCAAGTCGGGCTAGGCGGCGAGCACGGCCACGACTACGATGTGCACCGGGGAACCGAGGGGGGAGGGAAATGGGCGGAACGGAAGCACGGCGTCCGGTGGAGGGCTACCGGACCTCGCACCTGGAGAAGGGCGACGCGTACGACGCGGCGATCGCGTCGACCGCCTTCGACGCCTACCTTGCGGCGGTCGAGCGCGACCTGCTGCTCCGGATCGTCCCGCAGCTCTTCCCGCGCGGCGTGGGGCGATACGTC
>DASTKY010000407.1:0-4890 GCA_035715495.1 Gaiella sp.
GCCTCGAGGCGGACGGCCTCCACTGGGCCGGCAACGTCGGGTCGGGCCTTCGCGACGACGACGTGGAGCGGTTGCGCGCGCTGCTCGAGCCGCTCGAGCGCGCGACGTCGCCGCTCGTCGAGACCCCGCGCATGCCGCGCGGTCGCGCCCGCGACGTGACCTGGGTCGAGCCCGCGCTCGCCGCGGAGGTCACGTTCGCGGAGAAGACGCGCGAGGGCCGGCTGCGCGCCCCCGTGTTCCTCGGCGTCCGCGACGATGTCCCCGTGGAGCGCCCGCCGATCGAGCCGGAGATCCGTCGTGGCCGGCGCACGCTGCGCCTCTCGAACCTCGACAAGCCCTTCTGGCCGGAGGAGGGGATCACCAAGGGCGAGCTCCTCGCGTACTACCGCGACGTCGCCGACGTGCTCCTCCCGCACCTGCGGAAGCGGCCGTTCACCATGAAGCGCTACCCCGACGGCTGGCAGGGCAAGAGCTTCTTCCAGAAGCAGGCGCCCTCGCACATGCCCGACTGGATCGAGACGGCGGCCTTCCCCGCGTCGACGCGCGAGGGCGAGACGCGCGTCATCGACTACGCGCTCGTCGACGACGAGCTCGCGCTCCTCTGGATGGTCAACATGGGCTGCATCGACATGCACGCCTGGGCGTCGCGGGCCGACCGTCCCGAGCGGCCCGACTGGGTGATGTTCGACCTCGATCCCGCCGAGGGCGCGACGTTCGAACACGTGCTCGAGGTCGCCACGCTCGTCAAGCAGGCGCTCGACGTCGTCGGGCTCGAGTCGGTGCCGAAGACGAGCGGGTCGCGCGGGATCCACGTCCTCGTCCCGATCACACGCCGTCACACCTGGGCGGAGGTGCGCGAGTTCGCGGGGATCATCGCCGGCGCGCTCGCACGCGCGCACCCGGGGCTCGTGACGACCGAGTGGACACGGGCGAAGCGCAAGGGCGTGCTCGTCGACGCGAACCAGAACGGCCCCGGGAAGACGACGGCCTCGGTCTACTCCGTGCGCCCCCGCTCCGGCGCGCCGGTCTCGGCGCCGCTCCGCTGGGACGAGGTCCGGCCGGGCCTCGACCTGCTCGCCTTCACGATGGACGCCGTGCTCGAGCGCGTCGCGAAGGAGGGCGACCTGTTCGCCCGGGTGCTCGAGGGCGGGCAGTCGCTCGGGGCCGCCCTGCGCGCGCTGCGCTGAGTCAGCCGGGCGGCCGCTCGTCCCCGTCGAGCGCGTGGGGGTGCCCCAGCGCGGAGAGCTCGACGATGTCCCGCCGGAAGCCGAGCGAGACCGTCCAGTCGGCGACGACGCGCACCTTGCGGCGGAACATCGGGAGGGCGTACAGGTGGTACGTCCGCGCGACGAACCAGCCGAGGAACCCGCGGAGCCGGAACCCGGGGAGCTCCGCGATCCCCTTGTACCGCCCGAGCGTCGCCACCTGGCCGAGCATCCGGTACGCGTACGGCTCCTCCGGGCCCTTCAGGTTGCGCGCGAGCCGCCGCGCCTGCCGGAGGGCGTGCTGGCACGTCGGCGGGTCGAACCTGCCGGGCGTCGCCGCGTTCGGCACCGCGGCGCAGTCGCCGAGCGACCACGCGTCCGTCTGGCCCGCGACGCGGAGGTGCGCGTCGACGACCACCCGGCCGCGCTCGTCGAGCGGGAGCCCGAGACGGGCGAGGTCCGGGCTCGGCCGCACGCCCGCGGACCAGACGAGCGTCCGCGCCGGGATCCGCGAGCCGTCGGAGAGCAGGGCCTCGGCGCCGTCGAACGACTCGAGCGTCGTCGAGACCCGGATCTCGATGCCGCGTCCCTCGAGCTCGCGGTGGGTGTAGACGCCGAGCTTCCGCGGGATCTCCGACAGGATCGTCGGCGCGGCCTCGACGAGCACCCAGCGCTGCCGCACGTCCCGCAGGGACGGATACGAGCGGCGGACGGCGTCGTGCGCCAGGTCGTGGAGCTCCGCGAGCGCCTCGACGCCCGCGTAGCCTGCGCCGACGAAGACGAAGCCGAGGTCGCGCGCCGCCTCGCCGCGGTCGAGCCGCGCGGCCGCCGACTCGAGGGAGCGCAGGATCCGGTTCCGCAGCGCGATCGCGTCGGCGACGTCCTTGAATCCCCGGCCGTGCTCTGCAAGGCCCGGCACCGCGACCGTGCGGGGGACGGCGCCCAGCGCGATCACGACCCGCTCGTAGCCGATCTCGAACGTGCCGCCGAGCGTCTCGGCGACGACCGTCCTCGCCTCGGGGTCGCGCGTGACGACCCGGCCGAGCAGGAGCTCGGCGTGGGGGCACATCTGGCGGAGGGGCACGACGACGTGGCGCGGCTCGAGCGTCGCGGACGCCGCCTCCGGCAGGAGCGGGGTGAAGAGCATGAAGTTGTCGAGGTTGACGATCGTCGCGCCGGCGCGGCCGAGCAGGCGCGCGACGTACGCGCCGGCGAAGCCCCCGCCGACGACGAGCGTCCCCCCGCGCGCCTCGCGTCGGGCGATCACGGTCGTAGGATCGCAGCATGGCGCCCCAGGTGTCGGTGATCGGGAGCGGCGCGGAGCACGAGGCGAACGCGGAGGAGGTCGGGCGGCTCCTCGCCGAGCGCGGCTGCGTCGTCGTCACCGGCGGGCTCGACGAGGTGATGGCCGCCGCGCACCGCGGGGCGAAGCGCGCGGGCGGGACGACGATCGCGATCCTGCCGGGGGAGACGCACGCCGCCGCGAACGAGTGGGCGGACCACGTCGTCGTGACCGGGATCGGCCACGCCCGGAACCTCGCCGTCGCCGCGTCCGGGCACGCCGTGATCGCGGTGGGCGGCAGCTACGGGACGATCGCGGAGATGGCCTTCGCCCTGAGGCTCGGGCGCCCGGTGGTCAGCCTCGGCGGCCCCGAGGTCGCGGGCGCGCTGCGGGCGTCGACGCCGGCGGAGGCGGTGGACGCGGCGCTCGGCTGAGGCTCAGCGGCCCGCGAGCCGCTCGGCGAGGAGCTCCGCGACGGCGACGGTGCTGAGGTTCGTGTTGGCGCGCGGGATCGTCGGGATCACCGAGGCGTCGGCGACGAAGAGGCCGTCGAGCCCGAGCACTGCGCCGTCGCCGTCGACGACCCTCCCGAGGGCGCAGGTGGCGACGGGGTGGAAGATGCCCCGGACGTTCGCGCGCAGGTGCGTGTCGAGGTTCTCGTCGCCGGGCCGCTCCTCGCCCGTCACGAACGGCGCGACCGGCGCGCTCGCCACGATCTGCCGAAGCGCCCCGACAGCGTCGCGGATCACGCCCACGTCGCGCCCGTCGCGGAGGAAGCCGTGGTCGATCGCCGGCCCGACGCCCGGGTCGCGCGAGCGGAGCCCGACGCGCCCGCGGGAGTGGGGCTTGAGCGCGTACGCGACGCAGGACGATTCGTATCGCGCGCGCTCCGGGCTGCGCGTGACCCAGGGCAGGAGGTGGGCGTCCCACGTCCCGTCGGGGCAGCTCGCGCTCCGGAGGCGGACGAGGATCTGCGGCTCGAAGAACCCGTCCACGTCGTGCTCTCCCATCGCGCGCTCGAGCTCCGGCGAGGGCGTCCAGGCGACGCCGACGCCCGGATGGTCGACGAGCCCCTCGCCGACGGGGAGCTCGTCGCCGGCCTGCTCCACGCCGTGACGCCGAAGCTCGTCCGCGGGGCCGACGCCGCTGCGGAGGAGGATCGCCGGCGAGGCGTACGCCCCCGCGGCGAGGACGATCCGCTCCGCCTCCAGCACGCCCCCGTCGGATTCGACCGCGCGCGCCGTACCCCGCTCGACGACGACGCGATCGACGAGGGTCTCGGCGACGATCGTGAGGTTGGGCCGCGCCCGCGCCGCGTCGAGGTACGCGAACGCGGTGTTCCAGCGGGTCGTCCCACGGGCGTTCAGCGGGAACGGCGCGGCGCCCTCGGTCGCGTCGAGGTCGTTGAGGTCGGCGAGGCGCGGGATCCCGACGCTCCCCGCACCCTCGAGCAGCGCTCGGTGCCACGGCGTGAGCTCGTCGTCCGCGAAGGCGCGGGTGCCGAGCTCTCGCTCGGCCCGCCGCAGGAACGGCTCGAGCTCCGCGTAGGACCACGGGCGCCACTCGTCGTAGTCCTCTCGCGAGCCCCAGACGATCGCGCATGCGTTGTGCGCCGAGCAGCCGCCGATCACACGTGCCCGGCTCGACGAGCGTCCGCCCTCGTAGCCCCAGTCGTGGGACGACGCCAGCGTGTGGGCGGACCTGAGGTCGGCGGGCCAGGCGTCCCCCGGCGGCCCGTAGTCCGGCCCCGCCTCGACCAGGCACACCGTCCGGCCGGGGTCCTCCGAGAGCCGGGCGGCGACGACGCAGCCGGCCGTGCCGCCGCCCACGACGAGGACGTCGTAGCGCACGCGGCGACGCTATCACCGTGCCGTCGCGGCGACCTCCTCGAGCCGGCGGGCGAGGAAGCGGCGCTCGGCGGCGTTCTCGGTCAAGGCGAGTGCCTCCCGGTAGGCGGCCGCGGCCTCCTCCGACCGGCCGAGCCGTCGGAGCAGATCGGCCCGGGCAGCGGGGAGGTAGCTGTAGCCGTCGAGGCCCTCGAGGCCGTCGAGCAGCGCCAGGCCGCCCTCGACGTCGCCGGCGAGCGCCGTCGCCACCGCGCGGTTGAGCCGGACGACGGGGGTCGGCTCGAACTGCTCGAGCGCGCCGTAGAGCACCGCGATCACGCTTGGATCGGTGCCCTCCGCGTGGCCGGCGGCGATCGCCGCCTGGAGCTGGTACGGGCCGGGCCGGCGCATGGCCTCCGCGCGGTCGAGCACGCGCAGGCCCTCGTCGATCGCCGCCCGGTTCCACAGCGTCCGGTCCTGGTCGGCGAGGAGCACGAGCTCGCCGTCGGTCCCGCTGCGCGCCTCGCGCCGCGAGTCCTGGAGGAGCAGCAGCGCGAGCAGGCCGAACGCCTCGGGC
>DASTKY010000408.1:0-3208 GCA_035715495.1 Gaiella sp.
CTCGGCGACGAGCCCCCGCTCGACGAGCGAGGCGACGGTGGAGTCGGCGGCGACGCCGCGGATGCGGGCGATCTCGGGCCGCGAGACGGGCCCGAGGTAGGCGACGATCGCGAGGGTCTCGAGCGCGGCCTGCGTCAGCCCGCGCTCGACGGGCCGCTCGAAGAGCCGGGCGCACGCGTCGGCCGCCTCGCGGGCGGCGCGGAACGCGAAGCCGCCGGCGACCTGCTCGAGCACGATCCCGCTGCGGCCCTCCCGGTAGCGCTCCCGGACGAGCCCGAGCGCCGTCTCGACGCGCTCGACGTCCTCCTCCGAGGCGGCCGCGAGGTCGTCGGTCGAGAGCGGCTGCGAGGCGACGACGAGCAGGGCCTC
The DNA here is from genome assembly GCA_035715495.1 of Gaiella sp. GTDB lineage: Bacteria > Actinomycetota > Thermoleophilia > Gaiellales > Gaiellaceae > Gaiella. The sequence continues at coordinate 370 of DASTKY010000408.1, forward strand.
GATGGTGCGGGCCAGCGCGTCGATCGGCGTGTCGACGATCGTCTCGGTGGAGATCAGGCGGAGCGGGCGGTCCACGCGGGAGTCCTTTCTCTCTCGGTACGGGAGACGCGGATGGGGGCGAACGGCGCGGCCTGCGCGAGGGCGACCTCGCCCGACTTCCGGAGCTCGAGCAGCGCGAGGAACGCGACGGCCTGCTCGATCCGGGGCAGCCCGCCCACCTCGCCGTCGAAGTCGAACACGCGGCGCCGCCGGAGCAGCGCGCGGAAGCGCTCGAGGAACTGGGCGACGGGCGGGAAGCGGAGGGCCATGTGCGAGAGGGACACCTTCGGCGGCGGGACGGCCAACCCTCTGAGCGCCTCGGCCAGGAGCACGGGATCCTGCGGCGCCAGACGGCGCTCGGCCTGCGGCGCGAGGGGCGCCGGCCCCAGGCGGTAGAACCGGTCGCGCTCGGCGGCTAGCCGCTCCCGGAGCCACGTCGCGGCCTCCTTCATGCGGCGGTACTCGGCGAGCCGCCGCGCGAGCTCCTCGGCGGCCTCCTCCGGCTCGAGCTCGTCCAGCTCCGCCCCCTCCTCGGGGAACAGGTGACGCGCCTTGATCTCGAGGAGGGCGGCGATCAGCACGAGGAACTCGCCGCAGGCGTCGAGGTCCAGCTCGTCCCGCGCCGTCAGGTGCTCGACGAACGCCACGACGATCGACGCGATGTCGACCTCGGCCGGCTGCAGCTGGTCCTTGAGGATCAGCGTCAGCAGCAGGTCGAAAGGGCCCTCGAAGGCGTCGAGGTCCAGCTCGAGATCGCGAACCGCAGACGGCACGCGGCGACTCTAGTTCGGGGGTCGGACGCGCTTGGCGCCCGGCACCGTCATCTTGCGGGCGGGCGGCTCGGGTCGCGTGCGCGGCCGGAGCGGGCGGTCGCGGCGCTGCGAGAGCAGGTACCACGTCGTGCCGGCGACGACGCCGAGCAGCGACATCCAGGCGTTGAGGCGGAGGCCGGCGATCTCGTGCGCCGGGTCGATCCGGAGGAGCTCCATCCAGAAGCGCCCGAAGCAGTAGAGCGCGATGTACGCGGCGAAGACGCCGGGCGGGCGCGGCCGCAGGCGGCGCTCGATCACGTAGACGAGGATCGCGGCCGCCGCGAAGTCCCAGATCAGCTCGTAGAGGAACGTCGGGTGGAAGGTCGGCTGGTCGAGGTACGCGAGGGGGCGGTTGATCGGGTCGATCTCGAGCCCCCACGGGAGGTCGGTCGGCTTGCCGAAGAGCTCCTGGTTCCACCAGTTGCCGAGCCGGCCGAGGCCCTGCGCGAGCAGGAGCCCGGGCGCGAGGCAGTCGGCGAGGAGCCAGACGTCCGCTCCGGCCCGCTTGGCGACGATCCCGCCGACGATGCACCCCGCCGCGATCCCGCCCCAGACGCCGAGGCCGCCGCGCCAGATGGCGAACGGGCCCCACCACTCGTCGGGCACCTCGCTCCAGCTCGTGGCGAGGTGGTACAGGCGCGCGCCGACGATCCCGGCGGCGACGCCCCAGACGGCGCAGCGGAAGATGAGGTCCCAGTCGCCCCCGCGGTTCACCCACCGTCGCCCGGCCACGTACGTGGCGAGCGCGATCGCCGCGAGCAGCGTGAGGCCGTACATGTGGACGGTCAGCGGGCCGAGGTCGAGCGTGCCGTCGCTCGGCGAGGGGATCGACGCGAGGGTGCGCACCGCCGCGCCATTCTGCCAGCGGAGGCCGGGTCGCCCGGCTCGCGACGGTCAGCCGGCGTGCGGGACGATGCCCGTCGCCCGGAGCTCGGCGAGCGCGGACGGCCCCTTCTCGAGGCCGTCCCGGCCGAGCGCGGCGAGCACCTCGGGGGCCTTCGTGAACTGGATCTCGCGGTAGTCGACGACCTGCAGCAGGTTGCCCCAGGGGTCGTGGACGTCGAGCGAGGGCGGGCGGGAGACCGCGATCCCGGCGGCCAGCGCGGCGGCGCGCACGGCCTCCTTGTCGTCGACCACGATGCCGACGTGGCGGTGCCGGTCCCGCTCCTGGGTCCGGGGCGCCGAGAGCGCGACGAACTGGTCGCCCATGTCGACGAACGCCATGGAGCGCGACCGGCCGCGGAGCTCGAGCGCCCCGAAGAGCGTCTCCCAGAACGCGAGCGCCTCGTCGATCGAGTCGACCTCGAGCGCGACGTGGTTGATCCCGACGAGCCGTCCCACCACGATCGAGCCTAGCGCGGGGCGGGAACCCGCCCGGCGCCGCCGGTGTAGAGCCGACGACCGAAAGGAGCACCATGCGCAAGCTCGTCGTCGTGATCGCCGTCCTCGCCGTGCTGGCTCCCGCAGCCGCGCTCGCGGGCGGGTGGGCGACGGTCCAGCTCAGCTCGACCCCGACCGGCGCTCGAGCGGGCGTCCCGTGGGTCGTCGACCTGACCGTCCTCCAGCACGGCCAGACGCCGCTCGGCGGGATCCGGCCCGAGGTGCGGATCTCGCAGGGCACCGTCAACAAGTCGTTCCTCGCGCGGCCGACGGCGAAGGTCGGCGTCTACCGCGCCCGCGTCGTCTTCCCGCGCGCCGGGACGTGGCGCTGGGTGATCTGGGACGGCTTCAGCCGGACCCACACCTACAAGCACGTCAAGGTCACCCGCGCGGTGACCTAGGCAACGCGACGAGGCGTCCGCCGGTGGGGTCCGCCGGCGGACGTCCTCGTTCGCCAGCGGCTCGATCCCTCGCCTGCGGCGAGGGCAGACCCCTGAAGGCGCCCGCTGCGCGGTCGCACACCCTCATCGAGGCGCAGCGTTCGTGTCCACGAGTCGCAGGATCCGGCACGCCGAATCCTGCTGGGTTTCGTGTCGCGGCTACAGCTA
>DASTKY010000409.1:0-3064 GCA_035715495.1 Gaiella sp.
GTCGGACTTCCGCGAGACGATGTGGGGCGTGGTTCAGACCGGCGTGTCGGAGCTCGACTTCGACTTCAGGGACTACGCGCAGAAGCACTTCGACCGCCTCGAGAAGGCGGGCAGCGATCCGCGTTTCGAGGACTGGATCGAGGCGGCCCGCGGGTAGTGGCCGCGCTCGGCGAGCTCCCCGGCGCCGCGCGCTGCGTGATCGTCGGCGGAGGGGTGGGCGGCACGTCGATCGCGTACCACCTTGCCGAGCTCGGCTGGGACGACGTGGTGCTGCTCGAGCGGAACCAGCTCACGTCCGGCTCGACCTTCCACTCCGCCGGCCTCGTGGGCCAGCTGCGGAGCTCGGTGAACCTGACCAAGATGATGATGTACTCGGTCGAGCTGTACCGGAAGCTCGGCGAGGCGTGCGGATGGGTCGAGTGCGGGGGCATCCGGCTCGCGTCGAGCGAGGAGCGGATGGAGGAGCTGCGCCGCCAGGCGGGCTGGGCGAAGACGTTCGGGCTGCCGCTCGAGCTGGTCTCGCCGGACGAGGCGCAGGCGCTCTTCCCGCCGATGTCGACGGACGGCGTGCTCGGCGCCGCGTACCTGCCGACGGACGGCTACATCGACCCGAGCCAGCTGACGCTCGCGCTCGCGGAGGGGGCCCGCCGGCGCGGCGCGGAGGTGGCGACGCACACGCGGGTGGCCGGCATCCGGGTCGAGCGGGGGCGGGTCACCGGCGTCGAGACCGACCGCGGCACGGTCGAGACGGAGATCGTCGTCAACGCGGGCGGGATGTTCGCGGCGGAGCTCGGCGCGCTGGCGGGCGTCACGGTGCCGATCGTGCCGATGGCGCACGAGTACCTGGTGCTCGAGCCGTCGGGGCTGCCGCTCGGGATGCCGACGATGCGCGACCCGTCGCTCCTCGTCTACTTCCGGCCCGAGTCCGGCGGGCTGATCATGGGCGGCTACGAGCGGCACTGCGCGCCGTGGGGCCTCGACGGGATCCCGCCCGACTTCAACGGGAAGCTGCTCGACGAGGACTGGCCGCGGTTCGAGGAGCTGATGGAGAACGCCGTCGTCCGCGTGCCGTCGCTCGCCGAGATGGGCGTCGTGAAGCTCGTGAACGGCCCCGAGGCGTTCACGCCCGACGGTGAGTTCGTCCTCGGGCCGACGGACGTCCGCGGGTTCTGGGTCGCGGCGGGATTCTGCGCGCACGGCCTCGCGGGGGCGGGCGGCATGGGGCAGCTCGTCGCCGAGTGGATCGTCGAGGGGACGCCGTCTCTCGACGTCTGGCACATGGACTCCCGCCGCTTCGGTGCCGCGTACCGCTCCCGCGACTACACGCTCGCGCGCACGCGCGAGGTCTACGAGACGTACTACGACGTCAAGTACCCCGGGCACGAGCGCGAGGCCGGGAGGCCCCTTCGCGTCTCCGCGGCGAACGCGCGGCTCCGGCAGCTCGGCGCCGTGTTCGGCGAGAAGTCGGGGTGGGAGCGGGCGAACTGGTTCGAGCCCAACGCCGCGGCAGGCGACGACGCGCTCCGCCCGCGCGGTTGGGCGGGGAAGCACTGGTCGCCCGCGATCGGGGCCGAGCACCGCGCCTGCCGCGAGGCGGCGGCGGTCTTCGACGAGTCGTCGTTCGCGAAGCTCGACGTGACGGGCGCCGGCGCCGCCGACTTCCTCGAACGCCTCTGCGCGAACCGCGTCGCGCGCGACGTGGGGCGCGTCACGTACACCCAGATGCTGAACGAGCGCGGCGGGATCGAGTGCGACTTCACCGTGACCCGGCTCGCCGAGGATCGGTTCCGCATCGTCACGGGCACGGCGTTCGGCCAGCACGACGCCGCCTGGATCCGGCAGCACGCGCCGGACGACGGCTCGGTCACGGTCGCCGACGTGACGTCGGCGCACGCCTGCCTCGGCGTCTGGGGGCCCGCCTCGCGCGAGATCCTGCAGCCGCTGACCGTGACGTCGCTCGCCAACGACGCCTTTCCGTACATGAACGCCAGGGAGCTCGCGATCGGGCCGGTGCCGTGCCTCGCCGTGCGCGTGACGTACGTCGGCGAGCTCGGCTGGGAGCTCTACTGCCCGGCGGAGTTCGGCGCCCGCCTCTGGGACGAGCTCTGGCAGGCGGGTCGCGGGCACGGGCTCGTGGCGGGCGGCTACAAGGCGATCGACTCCCTCAGGCTCGAGAAGGGCTACCGCGTCTGGGGCGCCGACATCACGCCCGAGGACACGCCCTACGAGGCCGGCCTCGGCTTCGCCGTGAGGCTCGAGAAGGGGCCGTTCGTGGGCAGTGAGGCGCTCGCGGCGGCGGCGGCGCCCGAGCGGCGGCTCCGGTGCCTCGTCCTCGCCGAGCCGCGGGCGGTCGCGCTCGGCTCGGAGCCCGTCCGCGTCGGCGAGACCCCCGTGGGACGCGTCACGAGCGGCGGCTACGGCTACACGGTCGAAGCGTCGATCGCCTTCGCGTACCTGCCCGCCGAGCACGACGTCGGCACGGAGGTCGCGGTCGAGATCTTCGGCGACTGGGTCGCAGGGGTCGTGGCGGACGAGCCGCTCTTCGACCCCGCCGGCGAGCGGATCCGCGCGTGAGCGACGCGCTCGCGGCCGCGGTCGCGCGCGTCTGGCCCGACGGCGCGTCCGCCTTCGAGGCGCTCGGCGGCGGGATCACGAACCACAACGTCAAGGTGACCCGACCCGACGGCGTCTTCGTCCTCCGCATCGCCGGCCGGGAGACGGACGTGCTCGGGATCGACCGGCAGGTGGAGCGCGCCGCGACGGAGGCCGCCGCGCGCGTCGGCGTCGGGCCGGAGGTCGTCGCCTTCGTCGAGCCCGAGGGCTGGCTCGTCACGCGCTTCATCGAGGGCGCGATACCGTCTCCCGAGGCTCTGCGTGGGCCGTCGCAGCTCGACCGGGTGGGTGCCGCGGTGCGCGCCGTGCACGACGGCGCGGCGATCCCCGGCCGCTTCGACGCACTCGCGGTCGTCGAGGCGTACCGCGATGCGGCGGTCGCGCGCGGCGCGACGCTCCCGGCGGCGTTCGCGGAGGCGCACGCGACCGCCCGGCGGATCGAGGCCCGGCG
>DASTKY010000410.1:0-11389 GCA_035715495.1 Gaiella sp.
GTCGGCGCGGGCCTGGGCCTCCTCGGCCTCGCGCCGCGCCGTCTCCTCGGCGTCGGCGCGGGCGCGCGCCTCCGCCTCGATCCGCTCCTGCTCCTCCGCCGCCGCGCGGGCGCGCGCCTCCTGCGCCGCGAGGAGCGCCGCCTGCTCGGCCTCGGCCACCGCACGCTCTGCCTCGGCGTCGCGGCGGGCGGCCTCCTCGGCCTCGTAGCGCACGCGCTCCTCGGCCTCGCGCCGCGCCGCCTCCTCGGCCGCGACCCGGCTCGTCGCGGCCACCGCGGCATTCGCCTCGCGGTGGGCGGCGAGCTCGGCCGCGAGCCGCTGGCGCGCTGCTTCCGCCTCGAGCCGCCGCTCCTCGGCCGCCCGGGCGGCGGCCTCGGCCGCCGCGACGTCCTCGTCGGACGCGGGTGAGAGCGCCACGCCCTGCGACTCGCCGGGGACGGACTCCGACCCGATGTCGGGGTTCTCGCGGAGCTCGACGCGGCGGATCTTGCCGCTCGACGTCTTCGGGAGCTCGTCGACGAACGAGATCGCGCGCGGGTACTTGTAGGGCGCGGTCACGGCCTTCACGTGGGACTGCAGCTCGGCCGCCAGCGCATCGCTCGCGTCGTGGCCCGGCCGGAGGACGACGAACGCCTTGACGATCTGGCCGCGGTCCTCGTCGGGGACGCCGACGACGGCGCTCTCCGCGACCGCGGGATGCTCGAGCAGGGCGCTCTCGACCTCGAACGGCCCGATCCGGTAGGCAGCCGAGAGGATCACGTCGTCCGCGCGCCCGACGAACCAGAGGTAGCCCTCCTCGTCGCGGATCGCGCGGTCGCCGGTGATGTACCAGCTGTCCCGGAACGCCGCGTTGGTGTCCTCCGGCGCCTCCCAGTAGCCGGTGAAGAGCGTCGGCGGCCGCCCGATCAGCGCGAGGTCGCCCTCCTCGCCCGGCCCGCAGACGTGCCCCTGCTCGTCGATGACGGCGATGTCGTGCCCGGGGGTCGGCAGGCCCATGGAGCCGGGGCGGATGGGCATGTCGGGCGTGTTCGCGACGAGGAGGGTGTTCTCGGTCTGCCCGTAGCCGTCGTAGATCGTCAGCCCGAGCGCGTTCCGGAAGCGCTCGATCACCTCGGGGTTGAGCGGCTCGCCGGCGGAGACGGCGTGGCGGAGGCGGGGGAGATACGTCGTCTCGAGCGAGTCGAGCTTTGCCAGCATCCGGTACTCGGTCGGGGCCTGGCAGAGGACGGTGACCCCGAGCTTCGCCAGGAGCGAGAGCCGCTGCTCGGGCTCGAAGGCGCCCTCGTGGAGGACGATCTCGGCGCCGAAGGACCAGGGCCCGAGCAGGACGTTCCAGATCGCCTTCGCCCAGCCGGTGTTGGCAGTGCACCAGACGACGTCCTGCTCGTGGGCGCCGAGCCAGTGGCTCGCCTGCATGCGCTTCGCCCACGTGTAGGCGTGCGTGTGGACGACGCCCTTCGGCTCCTTCGTGGTGCCGGACGTGTAGAGGATGAGCGCCGTCTCGCCCGCGGTCGTGTCCTCGGTGGGCGCGACGGGCATGTAGCGCGAGAGCTCGCTCTTGGCCTCGTCGAGGTACAGCACGGCGACGCTCCCCTCGACCTGGTTGCGCATCTCCTCGACCTCGGTCTCGCACGAGCGCTCGGCGATCACGAGCCGGGCGCCGGAGTGGCGGACGCGGTAGGCGATGTCGCGCGCGCGGAGCATGTCCGGGCAGGGGACGGCGACGAGACCGCCCTTGATCGCGCCGAGCATCGCGCACTGCCAGGCGGGGCTCTTGCCGAGCAGGACGAGCACGCGGTCGCCGCGATCGAGGCGTGTCCGCAGGAGGTGCGCCCAGCGAGCCGCGTCGCCGGAGATCTCGGCGAACGACCGGCGGTCGACGATCCCTTCCGAGTCGACGAAGGTCAGCGCCGAGCGCAGCGGGTCGTCGGCGAGCGCGTCGATCACGTCGCGCGTGAAGTTGAAGTGCCCCGGGACCTCCCACCCCGTCGTGAAGGCGTCGGGGCGCAGCTCCTCGGGACGTCGCTTGCGCAGTAGCGGCATCAGCCGACCCCCCCTCTCACGCGTCCGCCTCCCAGCGCTGCCGGTAGTCGTCGCGGACAGGCCGGAAGACGTCCAGCACGAGCGCGCCCTCGGGGCCGCAGTACGCGGAGTGCTCCACGCCGCCCGGGAGCACGTACCCCTCCTGGGGGCCGAGCTCGTGGGCCTCGCCGTCCACGACGAGCGCCTGCATGCCGCGGAGCACGATGCCGAGCTGCTCGTGCGGATGGCTGTGGAGCGGCACCTCGGAGCCCGGTGCGAACTCGATGAGGTTCAGCATCGCGCCCTCGCCGAAGAGCGGCCGGCCGGTGACGCCGTCAGCCAGCACGAACGACCGGACATCGTCGAAACGCACGAACTGGGGATCCACATCCATGACTCTACAACCGGCCTTTCCCGGGTTTCCGTGACGGCGATCACCCTCCTACAATTCGGCACGAACCGCCGATCACTTGATCGAGGGTTCAGCGGCGGGGGACGCGGTATGGTCACCGCCGTGGCGACGGTCGCCCCGGATCTCCTGCGCACACGCGCATACGTCGCGGGCGACTGGGTCGAGGCGGACGACGGCGCCACGTTCCCGGTCGTGAATCCCGCGACGGGCGAGACCCTCGCCGACCTGCCGCGGCTCGGGGCCGCCGAGACGCGCCGGGCGGTCGAGGCGGCGGACCGGGCGCTCCCCGCCTGGCGTGCGCGCAGCGCGAAGGAACGAGCCAGGGTGCTGCTCCGGCTCGCGTCCCTGATGGCCGAGCGCGAGGAGGAGCTCGCCTCGCTGATGGTGCTCGAGCAGGGCAAGCCGCTCGCCGAGGCCCGGGTCGAGATCGCCTACGCGCTCTCCTTCTACGAGTGGTTCGCCGAGGAGGCGAAGCGCGTCGACGGCGCGGTCATCCCCTCGCCGTGGCCCGACAAGCGGATCGTCGTGACGCGCGAGCCCGTCGGCGTGACGGCCGGGATCACGCCGTGGAACTTTCCGTCGGCGATGGTCACCCGGAAGTCGGCGCCGGCACTCGCGGTCGGCTGCACGATGGTGCTCAAGCCCGCGGAGCAGACCCCGCTCTCGGCGCTCGCGATCGCCGCGCTCGCCGAGGAGGCCGGCGTGCCGGCGGGCGTCTTCTCCGTGGTCACCGGCGACGCGGAGGACGCGCCTGCGATCGGGGGCGAGCTGACGTCGAACCCGCTCGTCCGCAAGCTCGGCTTCACGGGCTCGACGGAGGTCGGGAAGCTGCTGATGCGCCAGTGCGCGGACCAGGTGAAGAAGGTCTCGCTCGAGCTCGGCGGGAACGCGCCCTTCATCGTCTTCGACGACGCCGACCTCGACGTCGCGGTCGCCGCCGGGCTCCTCTGCAAGTTCCGCAACTCCGGGCAGACGTGCATCTCCGCGAACCGGATGCTCGTCCAAGGCGGCATTTACGACGCGTTCCTCGACCGGTTCACCGCCGCGGTCGGCGGGCTGGTGGTGGCCGACGGGTTCACCGAGGGCGTCCAGGTCGGCCCGCTGATCGACGAGCCCGCGCTCGAGAAGGTCGAGGCGCACGTCGGCGACGCGCTCGAGCGCGGGGCCGAGCTCGTCGCCGGCGGCGAGCGGCTCGAGGGGCAGTTCTTCCGCCCGTCGATCCTGACCGGGGTCACGCCCGCGATGCGGATGACGAACGAGGAGACCTTCGGCCCGGTCGCCGCGATCGCGCGCTTCGAGACGGAAGCGGAGGCGATCCGGATCGCCAACGCCACGCCGTACGGGCTCGCCGCGTACTTCGTCACGACGGACCTCGCCCGCACCTGGCGCGTCGGCGAGGCGCTCGAATACGGGATCCTCGGGGTCAACACCGGGCTGATCTCGACCGAGGTGGCGCCGTTCGGCGGCGTCAAGGAGTCGGGCATCGGCCGCGAGGGCTCGAGCTACGGCGTCGACGACTGGGTCGAGCTCAAGTACTGGGCGATCGGCGGGCTGGGGCCGGCGTGATCGTCGAGCAGCGCGACTACCACGTCCACACGGGCCGGCTGCCGGAGCTCGTGCGCCTCTACGCCGACGAGGGCATCGCGATCCAGCAGGAGGTGCTCGGCGGCTTCGTGGCGGCGTTCACGACGGACGTCGGCGCGCTCTCCACCTACACGTCGCTCTGGCGCTACGACGACTACACCGCGCGGGCCGAGCGGCGTGCCGCCCTCCAGGCGCGCGCCGACTGGCAGGCGTTCCTCGGCCGCATCCAGCCGCTGATCCACACCCAGCAGAACCGCATCCTCGTCCCGACGAGCTTCTCGCCGCTCGCCTAGGTCCATGGGGCAGCTCGACGGCAAGGTCGCGATCGTCACGGGCGCGGCGCAGGGCATCGGCCGCGCGCTCGCGGACGGCCTGTCGGCCGAGGGAGCCAGGATCGTCGTCGCCGACCTGCACGGGGCCGAGGAGGCCGCCGCCCGGTATCCGGACGGGGTCGGCCTCACGGTCGACGTCGCCGACGAGGGGGACGTCGCACGGCTCCTCGAGGAGACCGTCGCCCGCTGCGGCGGCCTCGATGTGCTCGTCAACAACGCCGGGCTCTACGCGTCGCTCGAGATGCGCGCCTTCACCGAGATCCCGCTCGAGGAGTGGCGCACGGTGCTGGACGTCAACGTCGCCTCGATGTTCCTCACGTGCCGCGCGGCCGTGCCCGTCCTGCGCGAGCGCGGCGGCGGCGCCATCGTCAACATCTCGTCGGGCACGCCCTTCCGCGGCGTGCCGTTCCTCCTCCACTACGTGACGAGCAAGGGCGCGATCGTCGCGTTCACGCGCGCGCTCGCCCGCGAGCTCGGGAAGGACGGCATCCGCGTCAACTGCGTCGCGCCCGGGTTCACGATGTCGGAGGGCGTGAAGCAGCATCCCGACGTGATCGAGAAGCTCCGCGACGTCTCCGTCTCCGCGCGGACGATCCAGCGCGACCAGGAGCCGGAGGACGTCGTGGGCGCGGTGACCTACCTCGCCGGGCCGTCGGCGTCGTTCGTCACCGGCCAGACCATCGTCATCGACGGCGGCCAGTACTTCCATTGAGACTCTCGCTTTACCGCTTCGAGACGGGGGTCGAGACGATCGGCGGCAACCGCGTGGTGTACGACCTGGAGCGCGGCGAGGCGCGCTTCGGCGCGGCCGAGGTCGACGGGGGCGCGCTCGTCTGGCAGCTCGACCACGACGAGCGCGAGGCGGAGGGCGCCCTGCTCTCGCGGTTCGTCCAGCTCGACCCCTTCGCCGACTGGGTCGTCCGCTGCGACCGCGTCGAGTTCCCGCTGGGCGGCATCGCGCACCTGCACACCCATCCCGGCCCGGGGATCCGCTATCTGCTCGCGGGCGAGCTCGAGATCGAGACGGAGGGTCAGGCACGCTTCTACGGCCCCGGCGGCGCCTGGTTCGAGAGCGGTCCGGAGCCCGTGGTCGCGCGCGCGTCCGCGCACCTCGCGACGTCGTTCGTCCGGGTGCTCGTCCTGCCGGCGGAGTGGGCCGGGAAGCGCACGATCCGGTACGTCGAGCGGGTCGACGACCTCGCGCCGAAGCAGACGGCCACGATCCTGCTCGAGCACGCGATCGCTCTCCCACGGTGAGTCGCAGCGGCGGCCGGATCCTCGTCGACCAGCTCGCCCTGCACGGCGCCGACCTGGCCTTCGGCGTCCCGGGCGAGAGCTACATCGACGTCCTCGACGCGCTCCGGGACAGCCCGATCCGGTTCGTGACGTGCCGGCACGAGGCGGGCGCCGCCAACATGGCGGAGGCGTACGGGAAGCTCACGAACCGGCCGGGGATCTGCCTCGTCACGCGCGGCCCCGGCGCGACGCAGGCCTCGGTCGGCGTCCACACCGCGGCCCAGGACGGGACGCCGCTCGTCCTCCTGGTCGGGCAGATCCCGCGGGCGGATGCGGGCCGCGAGGCGTTCCAGGAGCTCGACTACCGCGCGGTCTTCGGGTCGGTCGCGAAATGGGTCGTGCAGATCGACCAGGTGGAGCGGATCCCCGAGCTCCTCGCGCGGGCCTTCCGGGTAGCGACGTCCGGCCGTCCAGGGCCTGTCGTGCTCGCGCTCCCCGAGGACGTGCTCGCCGAGACGGCCGACGTGCCGGACGCCTCGCCCGCCGTGCCCGCCCAGGCCGGGCCGTCACCCGGCGAGCTCGAGCGCCTGCACGAGCTCCTCGCCGCGGCGGAGCGGCCGCTCGCCGTCGTCGGCGGCCAGCCGTGGACGGCGGCGGCCGGCGCGGCGCTCACGCGCTGGTGCGAGGCCGGCGGGCTGCCGGTGGCCGCCTCGTGGCGCGCGCAGGACTACGTCGACAACGACTCGCCCTGCTACGCCGGCCACCTCGGCCTCGGCGTCGACGCGGCGCTCCGCGACCGCCTCCGCGACGCCGACCTGCTGCTCGTCGTCGGCGCCCGGCTCGGCGACATCGAGACGGGCGGCTTCGCGACGATCGCGCCGCCGGGCGTGGGGCGGACGCTCGTCCACGTCCACCCCGACCCCGACGAGCTCGGCCGCGTCTACGAGCCGGCGCTCGGGATCGTCTCCTCCGGCGTCCGCTTCGCGGAGGCGCTCGCGGGGCTGGAGCCGCCGCGGCGCGATCCGGCGCTCGCCCACGCCGCGCACGCCGCCTACCGCGCGACGCTCGACGGCCGACCGCTCCCGGGCGGCGTCGACCTGACGCAGGTGATGGCGATCCTCCGCGGGCGACTCGGGCCGGACGCGATCCTCGCGAGCGGCGCGGGCAACTTCACGGTCTGGGCGCACCGCTTCTACGTCTTCCGCTCCTATCGCACGCAGCTCGCCCCCCTGAGCGGCGCGATGGGCTACGGCGTCCCGGCCGCGATCGCCGCCAAGCTCGTCCATCCCGACCGCGAGGTCGTCTGCCTCGCGGGCGACGGCGACTTCCTCATGTCGGCGGGCGAGCTCGCCACCGCGCGCCAGGCGGATGCGCCGATCGTCGTCCTCGTCGTGGACAACGGCATGTACGGCACGATCCGCATGCATCAGGAGCGGCGCTTCCCCGGCCGTGTCAGCGGCACCGACCTGCTCAACCCGGACTTCGCGGCGCTGGCCGAGGCGTTCGGCTGTCACGCCGAGCGCGTCGAGCGCACCGCGGACGTGGCCGCCGCGCTCGACCGCGCGCTCGCGGCGGGCAGGCCCGCGGTGCTGCATCTCGTCGTCGACCCCGAGGCGTTGACACCGAGGCAAACGCTGAGCGAGATCAGGGCGCAGTCCGAAACCCCCTGAGAGCAGGCGTTTCGCGCCGAAACGACGTGATTTCGACGTCGATGCGAAAGGTCTTTCTTTTTCCCTCGACTGCGCTTACCATGCGCGCGGGAGAAATGACCATGAGGGGCACACCACTTGCCGTCGCCGCGGGTCTGCTGACGACGCTCTGCATGGCGGCGGCGGCCGTCGCGTCACCGGGCGACACGGCCAGGGGCGGCGGCGTGCAGCTCGAGCTGCCGGCCGGCTGGGCGAAGGTGTCCGCGGCCCGGGCCGAGCAGGCGGACGATCCGCGCACGCTCCTCGTGATCGGCACCGACGGCGTGCAGGCCGCCGAGACCGACTGCCTCGTCTCCTCGTACCGCGTCCCGTCCGACGGCGCCGTCGTCGTCGTGGTCGGCTGGCGGGAGCAGGTCGGCGGCGCGAGCTTCCATCCCCTCGGGGCGATGAAGCTCCAGCGCGGCATGTTCAAGTGCTTCGCCGGGCGCGGCGCGTTCGCCCGCGTGACCCGGCGCGAGCGCGACCTGCAGGTGAACGTGATGGTCGGCGACCGCGCCGACGCCGCCACGGTCGAGGCCGCCCTCGAGGCTGCCCGCTCGATCGCGCTCGTTCCCCACGCCTGACCGCGAGTTCAGCGAGGCGTCGGCATTTGAGAGGTAGTAGCGGCGGCGAAGCCGACGCCTTCAGGGATGTGCCCCGCCCGGAGGGCGGGGATCAAGCGGCGGGATCCCGCTCGGCGGGATCCCGCTCGCGAACGAGGCTCGAGTTTCGGGTCGCCGGCCAGGCCGAGCCGATCTCCCACTTCACCGACGCCGTCCAGGCGGGCGACCTCCTCTTCGTGAGCGGGGTCGTCCCGGTGGACGCGGAGCGGCGGCTCGTGGGCGGCGACGACGTGGTCGCGCAGGCGCGCGCCGTCTTCGCGAACATGGGCGAGATCCTGGCCGCGGCGGGCTGCACGTTCGCCGACGTCGTCAAGGTGACGGTCTTCCTGACGGACGTCGACGACCGGCCGCTCGTCAACCCGGTCCGCGAGGAGGTCTTCGGCGAGACGAGGCCGGCCTCGACGCTCGTGGAGGTCTCGGCGCTCGTGATCCCCGGCGCCCGGATCGAGGTCGAGGCCGTGGCGCTCGTGCCGCGCTAGGCGCCGTCCAGCCGGTGCGGCCGAGTCACCTGCACGACCCGGGCGGGGGTGGTGGGCACGGCGGCAATTCTCGCGTCCCGCGCGCGGCCGACGGCTACCCTCGCTCCGCGATGCAGGCCGACACGTGGAACGCCGGGATCACGTGGCTCGACGAGCCGCTGCGGCGCGAGCGCGGGTCCGGACCGCTCGCGGGGCGCACGCTCCTCGTCAAGGACCTGATCGACACGGCCGGGATCCGGACGACCTACGGGTCGCGGATCTACGGCGACCACGTCCCCGAGCGCAACGCGAGCGTCGTCGACCTCGTCCTCGACGCGGGTGCGACCGTCCTCGGGAAGGCGAACCTCGTCGAGTTCGCGTGGGGCGTGCTGGGCGACAACCCGTGGTACGGCACCGTGCGCAACCCGGCGCGCCCGGGTCGGACGACGGGCGGCTCGTCCAGCGGGAACGCGGCCGCGATCGCCGCCGGGCTCTGCGAGCTCGGGCTCGGGACGGACACGGGCTGCTCCGTGCGGCTCCCCGCCGCGGCGTGCGAGATCGTCGGCCTGAAGACCCGGCTCGGGACGGTGCCGATCGACGGCGTCTTCCCGCTCTGCCCCTCCTTCGACACCGTCGGCCCGATGGCGCGCACGGTGCGCGACGCCGCGACGCTGTGGTCCGTCCTGACGGGCCGGGACGTCCCCGCGCCGCGCCTCGCCGGGCTGACGGTCGGGCTGCTCCGCCAGGCGCCGGACCTCGCCGACGGCCGGGAGACGGAGCGGAGCGACGCGGCCGAGGCGTGGGTCGAGCGGCTCGAGTCCCTCGGCGCGCGCGTCGTCGAGGCCACCATCCCCGGCCCCGCCGCGAACACGTGGCCCGTCTTCCAGCACGAGGCTGCCCGCGCGCACGCGGCGACGTTCCCGGCGCGGGCCGACGAGTACGGCCCGGGCCTCCGGGCGAAGCTCACCGCCGCGCAGGAGGTCGACCCGGACGCGGTCACGGAGGGCTACCGCGCGCTCCTCGCCTGGCGCCAGCTGGTGCCGGAGGCGGACCTCTACGTGAGCCCGTGCGTCGCGATCGACTGGCCCGCCGAGGACGCCGACGAGCTCGAGGTGCGGCTGCCGCTCTCGTCGTTCCTCCGCTGGGTCAACCTGCTCGGGTGGGCGGCGCTCGCGGTCGGCAACCTGCAGCTCGTCGCCCCGCGCGACGAGGTCGTGCTCGCGGCGGGGCTCGCGTGGGAGGAGGGATGAGCCGCGTGCGCCACGCGGGCGTCGCGCTGCTCGCCGTCGCCGTCCTGCTCGCGGCCGGCTGCGGCGGCGACGACGAGCCGGAGACCGACGCCGTGGTCGCGCAGCTCGTCACGCTCTGCGCAGACGCCCGCGCGGACGTCGAGGCGCTCGGGCTCCCCTCCGAGGCGGGCTTCAAGATCATCCGCCCGTGGGCGAACCGAGGCACGCGGCTCGCGGAGGACATCCGGGACCTGGAGGGCAGCACGCCCGAGCAGCAGGAGCAGCTCGACGCGCTCGCCACCGCCTACGACGAGTACTACGCGGGACTGCGCCTCGGCGCGACGATCTACGGGCAGACCGGGAGCCTCGAGGCCTACAAGCAGACCGTCGTGCGCGCCAACGCCTTCCTCGCCGACGCCGACCGGATCGCGACGGAGCTCGGCGCGACCGAGTGCACGGTGCGGCCGTTCCCCGACCGGTGAGCGCCCGCCAACCTCGCGGCCGGTTCGACGTCACACGTACTCGTAGAAGCAGAGGTTCGCCGAGGAGAGGATCATGGGCGTCGAGGGGTCGCGATCGTCCCCGCGCGGTGGCGCCGCGTGGGCAAAGAATCGATTATCGGTTGGCCGTTGAACCTGTCCATGCCGGTTGGTAGGTTCGTCCCGTCTTGAGGACGGGCTCCGGACGGGTTGCGCGCAGCGGGCGCGGGAAGGATCGCGCGTGAGCGCGACCAGCCTGCAGCGCCCGCTCCAGATCGCGACGCGCATCCTGATCTTCGGCGGGATCGCCTTCGTCCTGCTCTACATCCTCGTGCTCGCCGAGCCGTCGCCCGAGTTCGGCGGCAACTGGCGCACGACGAGCTTCGGGTCGGCGCTCGACGACTGGCAGAGCTTCACGCGGACCCTCCTGAACGGGTTGACGGCCGCCGGGCTCCTGTTCATCGTCGCGAGCGGCTTCTCGCTCATCTTCGGGCTGATGCGGGTCGTGAACATGGCCCACGGCTCGTTCTACCTCCTCGGTGGCTACATCGCCTACGAGGTGCAGCAGGAGATGACCGGCCAGGGGTTCACCATCGTCAGCAGCGAGGTGACGACCTGGGAGTGGATCCTCCCGGCGCTCGTCGCGGTGGCGGTGATCGGCGCGGTCGGCCTCGTCGTCCAGCAGGTCTTCCTCCGCTGGAACCAGGGCCAGGAGCTGCGCCAGGCCCTGATCACGATCGCGATCTCGGTGATCATCGCCGACCAGGTGATCGCGCACTTCAACGACGGGATCGCGGTCAGCCTCACGTGGCCCGGCTGGACCGACCAGCTCGTCGCGCTCCCGCTGCTCGGGATCGACTACTCGGTCGCGCGGCTCGTCGTCCTGGTCCTCGGTGTCATGGTCGGGGTGTGCCTCTGGGCCTGGCTCCATCGCACCCGGACGGGGATGGTCATCCGGGCGGGCGTCGACGACCAGCAGATGACCTCGGCGCTCGGGGTGAACATCCAGCTCGTCTTCGCGATCGCGTTCGTCGTGGGCTCCTCGCTGGCGGCCTTCGGCGGCGTCGTGGGCGCCTCGCAGGGCGCGGTCGCGGCGGGGCAGGACGGCCAGTGGCTCCTCAACTCGCTCGTGGTCGTGATCATCGGCGGGATGGGGTCGCTCATCGGCGCGGCGGCCGGGTCGCTCCTCTACGGCCTCGTCTTCGCCTTCTCGGCCGTCTACCTCCCGACGACGGGGAACAACTGCTGCACGCAGTACTCGATCGTCGTCACGTTCGCCCTGCTCGCGCTCGTGCTCGCCGTCCGCCCGCAGGGGCTCTTCGGGAG
>DASTKY010000411.1:0-2020 GCA_035715495.1 Gaiella sp.
TCTGGCAGGCCTCGCGCGGGGTCGCGGCGGTGCTCCGCCGGCCTACCGCCGCGTACCGGTCGCCCGGCGGGCCGGCCTTCGCGCGGTTCGGCCTGCACAACGAGAACGGCGTCCCGACGACCTTCCGCGTGCTCCGGACGCAGATCGGCGCCGACTGCCGCCCCGCCTGGTACCGCGTCCAGCTCCCCGTTCGCCCGAACGGGACTCGTGGCTGGATCCCCGCCTCCGCCGCCCGGCGCTTCGTCGTCGACTACAGGATCGTCGTCGACCTCTCCGACCGCGTCGTGACCGTCTACAAGGCCGGGCAGCGGTACGTGCGCACCCCGACCGCGATCGGACGCCACGAGACGCCCACGCCACTCGGTAGCTACTACGTCAACCAGCGGCTGCTGGCGGACGACCCGTCCGGGCCGTTCGGGCCGGGTGGGATCGGGATCTCGGCGTTCTCGCCCGTGCTGACGGGCTGGGCTCAGGGCGGCCCGATCGCGATCCACGGCACGAACCAGCCGGGGTCGATCGGCTTCGCCGCGTCGAACGGCTGCCTCCGGATCGCGAACGAGGTCCTCGAGCGGCTGATCCACGAGATCCCCGACGGCACCCCCGTCAGCATCCGCGCCTGAAAGCGGGGCGGGCGGCGTGGTATGACTGCGCCATGGCGACGAAGAGCGACACCACCGACGCGGACGTGATCGCGCGGCTCGCGGGCAAGGGCGAGCAGGCGATGCAGAAGCTGGCCGACCTGCCGGGCGGCAACCGGGCCCTCAAGGCCTTCAACGACCTGCGCGAGCGGGTGGACGAGCTCTCGAAGCGCGTCCGCGGGATCGACGCCCTCGAGCAGCGCGTGGCGAGGCTCGAGAAGGAGGTCGCCGGGCTCCGACGGGCGCAGAAGCCGCCCGCGCCGCAGCGGACGGCGGCCCCGCGCAAGGCAGCCCCCTAGGAGGCCGACCGGGGGACCCGGAGCCGGAGGGCGCCGGAGAGCACGTCGAAGCGCACCGGCGTCGTGCCGGGCTGCTCGCCGTCCAGCTCGATCGGGATCGCGCTCGAGCTCGTGATCGTCACCGCGGAGCCCCGTAGGAGCTCGGCCTTGGGATGCGGCAGGTGCGTCCCGCGGTAGATCTTCGGCATCGTCGTCACGAAGTCGCGCTTCGTCACGTCGCCGATCGTGAGGACGTCGAAGAGCCCGTCGTCCGGCGCGGCGTCGGGGCAGATCTGCATCCCGCCCCCGAAGTAGCGGCCGTTCGCGACGACGACATCGTGCATCCGGCCGGCCCGGTGCTCGCCGTCGACGGTCACCTCGAGGTCGGTCGGCGTCCAGCGGGCGAAGATCGCGAGGGTCGCCCAGAGGTACGAGGCCTTCCCGCCCAGCGCCTTCGACGTGGTGTTCGCCCGCTGCGCGATCGCGCCGCTCATCCCCGCGCTCGCGACGTTCGCGAAGAGCGAGACGCCCTCGCTCCCGTCCCACGCGCGGAAGGCCGCCCGTCCGAGGTCGATCGTCCGCACGTCGCCCGTGAGGGCGACCTCCGCCGCCTGCTCGATCTGGCGCGGGATCCCGTACGTCCGCACGAAGTCCCAGCCTGTCCCGCGCGGGACGACGGCGATCTCGGGCGCGGCGTCGAGGCCGGCCAGGCCGTTCGCGACCTCGTTGACGGAGCCGTCGCCGCCGACGACGACCAGCAGCCGCGCGCCGCCGAGCGCGGCCTCGCGCGCGAGCTCGGCGAGGTGGCCCTGCCGCTCGCTGAGGAGCGCGTCGCCCTCGAGCCCCGTCGCGGCGGCGCGGCGGGCCAGCTCCGGCCAGCGGCGTCCCGTCGCGCCGTTCGCGGACGCGGGGTTGACGAGGAAGACGGTGTCGCGGGCCAGGGTCAGGCCGTCACGGTGGCGAGCGCGAGCTCCGTCATCTGGTCGACGGCCTTCCGCATCTCCTCGTCGGTGATGCGGACGAACTCGCCCTCGACGACGACGTCGGAGACGATCAGCATGCAGCCGGCCTGGATCTTCCGGAGCGCGCCGAGGGTGAAGAGGA
>DASTKY010000412.1:0-7941 GCA_035715495.1 Gaiella sp.
GCCGAGATCGAGGCCGCGGGCAGCCGCGCGGTCGCCGTGCGGGGAGACGTTGCCGTCGAGGCGGACGTGCTCGCCCTCTACGCGGCGGTCGAGGAGGCGCTCGGGCCGCTCGTCGGCGTGGTCGTCAACGCCGGGATCGCGGGTCGGCCGGGCGACTTCGTCGACATCGAGGAGGCGCGGATGCGTCGGATCCTCGAGGTGAACGTCCTGGGGGCCCTGCTCTGCGCGCGCGAGGCCGCGCGGCGCCTCGCCCTCTCGCGCGGCGGCGGCGGCGGCTCGATCGTGCTCGTCTCGTCGGCGGCCGCCCGGCTGGGCTCGCCGCACGAGTACGTGGACTATGCGGCGTCGAAGGGCGCGGTCGAGACGCTCGGCGTCGGGCTCGCGAAGGAGCTCGCGGCGGACGGGGTGCGGGTCAACGTCGTGCGGCCGGGGATCATCGAGACCGACATCCACGCCGCGGGCGGCGACCCCGACCGACCCGCGCGGCTGACGCCGACCATCCCGCTGCGCCGGGCCGGCACCGCCGACGAGGTCGCGGCGGCGATCCTCTGGCTGCTCGGCGACGGCTCCTCGTACACGACGGGCTCCGTGATCGAGGTCACGGGCGGACGCTGAATCGACGCGCGCCGCGCGGGCGGGTAGCCTGCCGCCGTGCATCGCTTCCGATCCTGGTCCGCCACCGTTCTCCGTCAGAACGGCTGAGTCGCCGCTTCCCGCTCACGCGTCGAGGGAAGCGGTGGGAGTCCGACGCGCGCTCCGGCCGCTGCCGTGCCCGCGCGTGCTCCCGCCCGATCGGAAGGAGGACCGCGATGCCCATGCCGCATCGCACGTTCGCGGAGGTGGCCAAGCGCCGCCTCGTCGGGAAGGAAGGGAGCGAGCGCGTCGGGACGATCCGGGCGCTGCTCGCCGAGCTGCCCGGGTACCGGAACGGGCCGTACGCCGATCTGCGGAAGTGGCTCGAGGGCGAGCTCGAGCGCACGCGCGTCCGCGGGAAGGTGCTGCACCGCGACTCGCTCCAGGTCAGGCGCGAGGGTGCGGCGCAGGTAGCGCTCGTCGGGCCGCCGAACGCCGGGAAGTCGTCGCTCCTGCAGGCGCTCTCCGACATCCAGATCAAGACCGGGGACTACGCGTTCACGACGCTGAGGCCCGTGCCCGCGCTGACGCGGATCGGCGGCGTGCTCGTCCAGCTCGTCGAGATCCCCGGGCTGATCGAGGGCGCGCACGAGGACCGCGGCGGCGGTCGCGCGCTCCTCGGCGTGCTGCGCAACGCCGACGCGATCGTCTGGTGCCGGGCGGCCGACGACCGCTCCCCGGCGCTCGAGGTCGTGCGGGCGGAGGTCGCAGCGGCCGGGATCGACAAGCCGTCGATCCTGGCGCTCACGAAGGCGGACGAGCTCGACGACCCGTCGGGCGCCCCGGACGGCGCCGTGCTCGTCTCGGTGCTGGACGACGAGAGCCTCGACCGTCTGCGCGAGGCGGTCTGGGGCCTCACGGGCTTGATCCGCGTGTTCCCGCGCAGCGCGGGGGCGACCGACGACGAGCCGTTCGCCCTGCCCGTCGGCGCGACGGTGGCCGAGCTCGCCGACCACGTCCACCACGAGCTCGGAGCCCGGTGCTCGGGCGCGCGCGTCTGGGGAGCCTCCGCTCGGTTCGAGGGGCAGCGCGTCGGCCGGGCGCACGTGCTCGCGGACGGGGACGTCGTCGAGGTGCTCGCCCGTTAGGTTGGTCGCCGTGGCGGATGCACCCGCGATCGCGACGCACGGGCTCACGAAGCGGTACCGCGCCGACGTCGCCGCGCTCGACGGGCTCGACCTCGAGGTCGGCCGCGGCGAGGTCTTCGGGTTCCTCGGTCCGAACGGCGCAGGCAAGAGCACGACGATCCGGCTCCTCCTCGACCTGATCCGGCCGACGGCGGGGACGGCGTCGCTGCTCGGGCTGGACACGCGCCGCGACGGCGTCGAGGCGCGAGCGCGGATCGGCTACCTCCCGGGCGACCTGCGCCTGGCCGACCGGCTGACGGGCCGGGAGCAGCTCGACTCGCTCGCACGGCTGCGGGGCACGACCCGGCCCGAGCTCCGAGACACGCTCGTCGAGCGGTTCGGAGTCACCCTCGACCGGCCGATCCGCGAGCTCTCGAAGGGAAATCGCCAGAAGCTCGGGGTCGTGCAGGCGTTCATGCACCGCCCCGACCTCCTGATCCTCGACGAGCCCACGAGCGGGCTCGACCCGCTCCTGCAGGAGGAGTTCCGGCTGCTCCTGCGGGAGACCGCGTCGGAGGGAAGGACGGTGTTCCTCTCCTCCCACTCGCTCGACGAGGTGCAGCACGCCGCCGACCGTCTCGCGCTGATCCGCGACGGGCGGCTCCTCCGCGTCGACACCGTGGCGGCTCTGCGCGCGCACGCCGTCCGGCATGTGACCGTCACGTTCGCGGAGGCAGCCGAGCCTGCCGCCTTCGCCGGGCTCGACGGCGTGCGGGTCGAGTCCGCGGACGACCGGGTCGTGCGGCTCGCGGTCCCGGCGGGCGCGATGGACGCCGTCGTGAAGGCTGCCGCGGGTCACCCGATCGCCGACCTGGTGTCCGCGCCGGCGCAGCTCGAGGAGATCTTCCTCGACCTCTACCGCGCCCCGCCCGATGGCGGCTGAGCTCTTTCGGCGAGGGCTCCGCGACCACGGCCGCGCGCTGGTCGGCTGGTGCGCGGGCGCGGCGGCCTACGTGCTCTTCCTCTCCGCGATCTACCCGTCGATCGGGAGCTCGCCCGACATCGAGGAGGTCATCCAGAACCTGCCCGACGCGGTGAAGGGGTTCTTCGGCCTCGGGGCAGTCGACCTGACGAGCGGCAGCGGCTTCGTCGACACCGAGCTCTTCAGCATCGTGCTCCCGCTGATCGCGATCGCGCTCGGCATCGGCTCCGGCGCGCGGATCCTCGCGGGCGAAGAGGAGTCGGGCCGGCTCGAGCTGCTCCTCGCCTATCCCCTTCGGCGCCGGAGCGCCACGCTGGCGAAGGGCGCCGCGGTCGGCGTCGAGCTTCTCGCGCTGGCGCTCGTCATGCTCGTCGCGCTGGCAGCGGCGAGCCTCGTCTTCGGGCTCGAGCTGCCGTTCGGGCACCTCGTCGGCGGTGTCGCCGGCGTCGGCCTGCTCGGCCTCCTGCACGGCTGGCTCGCGCTCGCGCTCGGCGCGGCCGTGCCCAACCGCGGCCTCGCGATCGGCGTCGCCGCCGCGTTCGCTGGGGTCGGCTACCTGATCGGAGGGCTCTTCTCGCTCGCTTCCTGGGTCGAGCCGTTCCGGTTCCTCTCGAGCTTCTGGTGGGTCGGCCAGTCGCCGCTCTCCAGCGGCGTGACCTGGTGGCACCTCGCCGTCGTCGCGGCCACCGCTCTCGCCCTCCTGCTCGCGGCGTCGCTCCTCTTCGAGCGCCGCGACGTCATGACGCCCTAGCCGGGCTCAGAGCTCCCACTCGTCGGCGAGCAGCCGCGGGAGGAGGGCGTCGAGGAGCCGGAGCGTCATCCCCCAGAGGACGTGGCCCTCGACGTCGATCCCGTCGACGAGGAGCGGCTCGGGGAAGCGTCGCGAGGTGAAGGGGAGCGTCGCCCGCGCCTCCGGGTCGGCGAGCGCGCGGGCCGAGGGCGTCAGGATCCCGACGATCTCGTCCTCCTGGAGGAGCCACGCGGTGTCGGCCGGGATGCGGCCGAGGTACGGGTGGACGCGCCAGCCGGTGTGCTGCGTCTCGAAGACCGGCAGCTCGGCGACGACCTGGACGGTCTCGGGTGCGAGCCCGACCTCCTCCTGCGCCTCGCGGAGCGCCGTCGCGAGCATGTCCGCGTCGCCCGGCTCCGGCTTGCCGCCGGGCAGTCCCAGCTGGCCGCCGTGCTGCCCGCCGTCGTCGGCACGTGCGACGATGACGATCCGCAGCTCGCCGTGCGCGTCGCGGTACACCGGGACGAGGACCGCCGCGTCGCGCAGCTCGGTCATCCCGTCTCCTGCCGCAGGAGGTCCTCGACCGTCTCCCGGCGGCGCACGACGCGCGCCTCGCCGCCGGCGACGAGCACCGCGGCCGGTCGGCCGACGCCGTTGTAGTTCGACGCCATCGCGAGCGTGTAGGCCCCCGTCGCCGGCACGGCGAGCAGGTCGCCGCGGCGGGCCTCGGGTAGCGCGACGTCGTCGATGAGGACGTCGCCCGACTCGCAGTGCATCCCCGCGATGCTCGCGACCTCGGCCAGGGCCTCGTCCGCCCGGCTCGCCGAGAGCGCCGTGTAGCGGGCGTCGTAGAGCTGGGGCCGGGGGTTGTCGGACATGCCCCCGTCCACCGCGACCCAGGTCCGGCCGGGGAGCCGCTTGACGCTCCCGACGCGGTAGAGGGTGACGCCCGCGCGGCCGACGAGGCAGCGACCGGGCTCGAGCCAGAGCTCGGGCTGCGGGAGGCCGGCCTCGACGAACGCGATCCGCGCGGTCGACGCCGCGCCGTGCGCGAGCCGGGCGGCGTCGGGCACCTCGTCGGCGGGGTGGTGGCGGATCCCGAACCCGCCGCCGAGGTCGGCGACGCGGAGAACCCACCCGAGCTCGTCCCGGCAGCCCGCGGCGAAGGCGGCGAGCCGCACGATCGTCTCCGCCTGCGCGTCGAAGTCCTGGAGCTGCGAGCCGACGTGGACGTGGACGCCGAGGACGTCGAGCCCGCGGTCGAGCGCGTCCGCGACGAGCGCCCGCGCACCCTCGGGCGGCAGCCCGAACTTCGAGCCGTGGTGGCCCGTGCGGATCGCCTCGTGCGTGTCGGCGTCGACCCCGAGCGTCACGCGCACGAGGACGCGCTCGACGCCGGCCTCGGCCGCGAGCTCCGCCTCGTCGGGCGCGTCGAGGACGACCGGGGCGCCGACCCGCGCGGCCTCGGCGAGGAAGCGCTCGCTCTTGTTGTTGCCGTGGACGACGAGCTCCGCGCCGCCGAGCCCCGCGGCCGCCGCGAACGCGAGCTCGCCCTCGGACGCGACGTCGGCGCCGATTCCCTCCTCGGCGAGGACCCGCAGCACCGCGACGTTCGGCAGGGCCTTCGTCCCGAAGAAGACCCGGCCGTCGCCGATCGCGTCGCGGAGCGCGCGCGCCCGACCGCGGATCGTCTCCTCGCAGAGCACGACGAGGGGCGTCCCGTGCTCGGCGGCGAGCTCCGCCGCCGGCACGCCGCCGAGCGCGAGCTGCCCGCCGTCGACGGACGCCGAGTCGGGGAAGAGGTCGAGAATGGGGGCCGCCTAGGTCCGGGCGGCGGCGGAGGCGTAGCGCTCGCGCATCTCCGCGAGCGAGAGCGGCTCGTAGTCCTCGGCGTGGCCCGCCTGGCCGAAGTCGCCCATCCGCTCCGCGATCAGCGCCTGCATCGCCGCGCGCGCCGGCTTCAGGTAGTCGCGCGGGTCGAACGCCTCGGGCGTCTCGGCGAAGACCTGGCGGATCGCGCCGGTGATCGCGAGCCGGGAGTCGGTGTCCACGTTGATCTTGCGCACGCCGTGGCGGATCCCGAGCTGGATCTCCTCGACGGGGACGCCCCACGCGGGCCGGAGCGCGCCGCCGTACTGGTTCACCTTGGCGACGAGCTCCTGCGGGACGCTCGACGAGCCGTGCATCACGAGGTGCGTGTCCGGGAGCCGCCGGTGGATCTCCTGGATGAGGCTCATCTTGAGCACCTCGCCGTCGGGCGCCTGCGAGAACTTGTACGCGCCGTGCGAGGTGCCGATCGCGACGGCGAGCGCGTCGATCCCGGTCTCCTCGACGAACTCGACCGCCTGGTCCGGGTCGGTCAGGTGCACCTCGCCCGAGCCGTGCCCGTCCTCGATCCCGCCGAGCGTGCCGAGCTCGCCCTCGACGGTCACGCCGCGGGCGTGGGCGTACTCGACGACCTCCTTCGTGACCGCGACGTTGTACTCGAAGGAGGCCGGGGTCTTCCCGTCGGCCTCGAGCGACCCGTCCATCATCACGCTCGTGAAGCCGAGCTCGATCGCGGAGATGCAGGTCGCCGGCTCGTTCCCGTGGTCGAGGTGGAGCGCGACCGGGATCTCCGGGTAGAGCTCCACCGCCGCCTGCATCAGGTGCCAGAGGAAGCGGTCCGATGTGTAGGCCCGCGCGCCGCGCGAGGCCTGCACGATCACGGGCGAGCCCGTCTCGCGGGCTGCCTCCATGATCGCCTGGATCTGCTCCATGTTGTTGACGTTGAACGCGCCGACGCCGTAGCCGCCGGCGGCGGCCTCGTCGAGGAGCTGGCGCATGGAGACGAGCGGCACGGGGACAGCGTAATCGGGACGGCGCCGACGCGAGGTGCTAGCATCGCCCGCGTGAGACAGCTTCTTCCGTAGTCCAGGGAGCGAACGCGGCAGACGCCGCGGCGACTCCCCGTGAGCCTCTCGAGCGAGAGGCTCTTTTCGTTTCAGAGGAGCGATCGACGATGGAGCACGAGGACACCGAGCGCTACGACCCGCAGGCCGTGGAGGCCAAGTGGCAGGCCGTGTGGGCCGACGAGCGCGCGTTCGAGGTGCCGAACCCGGACATGTCGTCCCCGCAGGACACGGCCTCGACGTACGTCCTCGAGATGCTCCCGTACCCCTCCGGCGAGCTCCACATGGGGCACGTCTTCAACTACACGCTCGGTGACGTCTTCACGCACGTCCGGCGCCGCCAGGGCTCGACGGTCCTGCGTCCCATGGGCTACGACGCGTTCGGCCTGAACTCGGAGAACGCGGCGATCAAGGAGGGCGGCCACCCGCGCGAGATCACGAACCGCAACATCGAGGCGATCCGCCGCCAGATGCGGCGCATGGGGTGGGCGATCGACTGGTCGCGCGAGGTCTCGACCGCCGAGCCCGAGTACTACCGCTGGACGCAGTGGATCTTCCTCAAGTTCTTCGAGCGCGGGCTCGCCTACCGGAACGAGGCGCCGGTCAAGTGGTGCCCGAAGGACCAGACCGTGCTCGCGAACGAGCAGGTGATCGACGGCCACTGCGAGCGCTGCGGGACGGAGGTCGAGTCCCGGAGCCTGACGCAGTGGTTCTTCCGGATCACCGAGTACGCCGACCAGCTGCTCGACGAGATGGACACGCTCGAGTCGTGGCCCGAGCGCGTGCTGACGATGCAGCGCAACTGGATCGGCCGCTCGGAGGGCGCCCGCGTCACCTTCCGCGTCGACGGGAGCGGGGAGGAGCTGCCCGTCTTCACGACGCGCCCGGACACGCTCTTCGGCGCGACGTTCTTCGCGCTGGCGCCGGAGCACCCGCTGATCGCGCAGCTGACTGCCGGCTCGGAGCACGAGCCTGCGGTCGCCGACTACGTGCGCCACACGGCCGCGCGCTCGACGGTGGAGCGGGAGACGAAGGAGAAGGACGGCGTCTTCACCGGCCGCTACGCCGTCAACCCCGTCAACGGCGAGCCGATCCCGATCTGGGTCGCCGACTACGTCCTGATGGAGTACGGGACGGGCGCGATCATGGCGGTGCCCGCGCACGACGAGCGCGACCACGCGTTCGCCGAGCGCTACGGGCTCGAGATCCGCCGGGTCGTCGCGCCGGCCGACGGCTCCGCCCCGGACGAGGCGGGCGCGTACGTCGCGCACACCGACGACGAGGTGCTCGTCAACTCGGGCGAGTTCACCGGCGTCTCCGCCCCGGAGGGCAAGCGCGCGATCACCGCGTGGCTGCACGAGCGCGGCCTCGGCGAGGCGACGATCGGC
The DNA here is from genome assembly GCA_035715495.1 of Gaiella sp. Taxonomy (GTDB): domain Bacteria; phylum Actinomycetota; class Thermoleophilia; order Gaiellales; family Gaiellaceae; genus Gaiella. The sequence goes on from DASTKY010000412.1 coordinate 7,692, forward strand.
TACCGGCTGCGCGACTGGCTGCTCTCGCGCCAGCGCTACTGGGGCGCGCCGATCCCGATCATCTACTGCGACGAGCACGGCATCGTGCCCGTCCCGGAGTCGGACCTGCCCGTGCTGCTGCCCGACGTCAAGGAGTACGCGCCGCAGGGTCGCTCGCCTCTGGCGGCGGCGGAGGACTGGGTCAACACCACGTGCCCGGTCTGTGGCGCGCCCGCCCGGCGCGAGACGGACACGATGGACACGTTCGTCG
>DASTKY010000413.1:0-8083 GCA_035715495.1 Gaiella sp.
TACGGCGCGCGCGATCACTCGTGGGGGATCCGGTCGACGATGGGGCCGCACCTGCCGATCCGCGGCGTCGAGCCCGAAGCCGCACGCGACCCGCGGGCGATCCGCATCTGGGTGCCGTTCGAGGCGGGGCACCTCACCGGCTTCTTCCACACGCACGAGGGGCCGCGGGGCGAGACGCTCGACTTCCAGGGCACGCTCTGGGACGACGGCGACGAGGTGCCGCTCACCGGCGTCCGCCACGCCTTCCGCTACGACGACGGGACGCGCCGTCTCGCAGGCGGCGAGTTCACGCTCCTCGACGCCGGCGGCGGCGAGCGCCGCTTCACGTTCGAGCGGGTCTGCGAGCCCGTCCACCCGGAGGGCTTCGGGTACGCGCGCGGCTGGTCGGACGGCGGCAACCCGGGCGTCTGGCGCGGCCCCGAGGTGATCGAGAGCTCGAGCTTCGACGCGACCGACCCGGACGCCGCGCCCGGCGGCGCGCACCTCCCGGCCGCGCGACGGCTCGGCGGCACGGAGTTCGCCTGCTCGCTCGCCGGCCCGGGCGGGGAGACGGGGATGGCCCACGTCGAGCACATGATCTACGGGACGTACGAGCCCTCCGGCTTCGTCGGCCCGAACCCCTGGCAGCTCGGGGACTGAGCGTCAGCCGGGGCCGGCGCCGTTGCGCGACGGCGCGAGCGCCCGCGCGAGGAACTCCTCGAGGCGCTCGACGAACTCGTCGGGCCGGTCGAGCTGCACGGCATGGCCCGCGCCCTCCGCGAGCCAGAGCTCGGCGTCGGGGAGCTGCTCGACGAGGTGGTGCGCGTAGTCGACGGGCTGCACGCGGTCGTCGGTGCCGTGGCAGACGAGCGTGGGGCACGTGATCCTGGCGCCGGCGCCGGGCGTGAGGTCGACGTTCGTCGCCCAGTCGCGCGCGAGCTGGGCGCGCAGGTGCTTCCAGTACTCGGGCCGGTCGGCGACGGCGTGCTCGAGCTCCGTCAGGTAGTCGGGCCAGGGGCCGGTCATGATCCTCTCCACCTTCGACGGGTCGCCCTTCGCGGAGGCGCCGATCGTGACGAGGGCCAGCGCCGGGCGGACGTCGCGGGCGAGCAGCGCGAGGAACGTGTTGCCGCCGACGCTGAAGCCGACGTGTACCGCGCGCGGGGCGCCGGCAGCCCGGAGGACGTGCGTCGCGTCGAGCCCGAAGCGGACGACGCCGAGCTCGGGCTCGTCGTTGACCGAGACGCCGTGCCCGCGGAGGTCGGGGACGATCGTGCGGTAGCCGCGCCGTGAGAGGTGGTCGGCGACGGCGCCCCAGTCGAACTCGCCGGTGCCCGTCCCGCCGTGGAGGAAGAGGACCGGCACGCCCGCGCCGCGCTCGACGAAGGCGACGCGGCCGCCCGGCACCGCGACGTCCAGGACGGCCCGGCCGCGCTGGGGGGCGATTGCCGTTCCACCAACCATTCGGTAGATTCTCGCAGCTGCGACGTCGCGGCGCGAGCCTGACTGGAGGTCGTGACCATCACCGGATCGGTCGGTTTCGAGAGCAAGCTCCGGACGCTGGAGGAGGCGGCCGGGGAGGTCGCCGACGGCGCCACCATCGCGCTCGGCGGGCTCTCGATGAACGCGGTCCCGATGGCGTTCGTGCGCGAGCTCGCGCGCCGCAAGGTGCGGGACCTGACGGTCGTCGCGATCGTCCACGGGATGCCCCTCGAGTGGCTCGTCGCCGCGGGCTGCGTCCGCAAGGTGGTCTCGGGGCTCGTCTCGCTCGAGGGCTTCGGCCTCGCGCCGCGCTTCCGGGCGGCCGTCCAGTCGGGCGAGGTGGCGATCGAGGAGTACAGCGAGCACACGCTCATCTGCCGGCTGCAGGCCGCCGGCTACGGCCTTCCGTTCGTCCCCACGAAGGCGGGGCTCGGGACGGACATGCTCGCGCTGCACCCGGAGACGACGCGCGAGGAGGTGGACGAGACGACCGGCGAGGCGTACGTCGAGTGCACCGCGCTCCCCGTCGACGTCGCGATCGTCCACGCGGACGCCGCCGACACGCGCGGGAACGTGCGGGTCGACCCGAAGCTCGTCTGGATGGACTCCGAGCTCGTGAAGGCCGCCGCGCGCGTGATCGTCACGGTCGAGCGGATCCTCCCGGAGCGCGCCTTCCGCGCCGCGCCGGAGCGCACGACCTACCCGCGCTTCGCGGTCGACACCGTCGTCGAGGCCCCGTGGGGCGCGTACCCGACGTCGTCGTACCCGACGTACGGCTACGACGGCGCGTTCTTCGAGGCCTACCAGCGCGCGCACGCCGACCCGGCGACCGCGGCCTCGTTCTGGGAGGAGCGGATCGCGGGGCCGGAGACGCACGCCGCCTTCCTCGACGCGAACGGCGGCCCGGAGACGCTCCTGCGGATCGCCCGGAGGCCGACGTGAGCGCCGCGACGATCGACGAGCTGATGGTCGTCACGCTCGCGCGGGCCTTCACGAACGAGACGCGCGCCTTCAACGGCGCGGTGTCGTTCGTCCCCGTCTGCGCGTACCTCCTCGCCCGCCGCACCCACGCGCCCGAGCTCGTCTGGGCGGCGAGCTCGCTCGCCGTCGACGCCGACCCGAAGTCCATTCCCGAGTCCACCCTGTCGGACGGGCTCTGGGACGGCGCCTCGATGCTCTCCAACTCCGCCTACGACTTCTGGTCGTACGCGCAGGGCCGCCGGTACAACACGTTCGCGTTCCGCGGCGCCCAGATGGACGCGTACGGCAACGTCAACAACACCACGATCGGGCCGTACGCCTCGCCCAAGGTGCGCCTCCCCGGGGGCGGCGGGATGGCGGACCTCGGCTGCATGATCCCGCTCATCTTCCTCTGGTCGACCACGCACGACCCGCGGACGTTCGTCGAGAAGCTCGACTTCCGCTCGGGGATCGGCTGGGGCGACGGCGGCGACCACCGCGCCCGCCTCGGGCTGCCGGGCGGGCCGCAGCTCTGCGTCACGAACCTCTGCGTCTTCGACTTCGACCCCGACTCGAAGCGCATGCGGATCCGCAGCGTCCACCCGGGCGTCACCGTGGAGCAGGTCGTCGAGGCGACCGGCTTCGAGCTCGCGCCCTCCCCTGGCGGCGTGCCGGAGACCGACGCGCCGACCGACGAGGAGCTCCGGGTCCTGCGCGAGGAGGTCGACCCGACCGGCGCGAGGCTCCGGGAGTTCCGATGAGCTATCCGGCGCCCGGCGAGGCGCTCGGCGCGACCGACCTGATCGACGCCGAGGCCCCGATCGTCCGCGAGACCGCCGCCCGCGTGGCCGGCGACGCGCAGGCGAGCGAGGCGGTGCGCCTCCTCTTCGACCACGTGCGCGACGAGGTCGCCTACGAGATGGCGCCCCGCTTCGACGAGGGCCGCGACGAGTGGAAGGCGAGTGCCACCCTCGAGCGCGGCTACGGCTTCTGCCAGCAGAAGGCCGTCGCCCTCGCGGCGCTGCTCCGCGCCCGGGGGATCCCGGCGGGGATCGTCGTGCAGGACCTCCACGACCACAAGATCCCGCCGCACTACGTCGAGTTCATCGGCTCGCAGCGGCTCGAGGTGCACGGGCTCACGTGCGCCTTCGTCGACGGCGAGTGGGTGCGGCTCGACCCGACGCTGCCGCGCGCCCTCTGCGAGCGGAAGCGCTACCGGCTGGCCGAGTACGACGGCAGGGGCGACGCCGTCCTCGCCGAGACCGACCTCGACGGCGAGCCGCACTTCGACGTGCTCGAGGAGCTCGGGACGTGGCCCGACATGCCCGACGAGATCGTCGAGCACACGCTCGGGATCGAGTGGCTCCGGGAGCCGGAGTACGCGCAGATGGCGCGGCGGCACGGGCCGGGGATGTGACGGTGCAGAACGGGCTCGACCGGCTGCTCGACGGGATCGCGGTCGCGCTCCGGGAGGACGTCCTGCCCGAGGTCGACGACTCGTTCGCCCGCTCGCAGCTCCTCGCCGCGGGCGAGCTGCTCGCGAACCTCTCCGGCCGGGTCGAGTGGCGGTGCGACGCGCTCGCCGCCGACGTCGAGGGGATCCACGAGCTGCTCGGCCGGCCGTCCGAGCCGCTCCCGTCGGGCAACGCCGAGCTGCTGGCCGCCCGCGACGCCGCGCTCGCCGACCTCGCCGAGGTGCAGCGCCGCGGCCTCGACACGCCGGAGCTGCGCGCCTTCCTGGCCGCGCGGCTCGACCGCGAGCTCTCCCGGGTGCGCACCGGGATGTACAGATAGGGCATGGCAGTCGTCGAGGACAGGCTCGAGCTCGAGGAGGGCGACGTCCAGGAGACGTTCTTCGCGAACGGCTGGACGGACGGCCTCCCCGTCGTGCCTCCGACGCCCGAGCGGGTCGACGCGTTCCTCGAGGTCGTCGGTGCCGACGACCCGACCGTCCTGATCGGCTTCATGCCGGCCCGCGAGCGCGGCGTCACACTCGAGAAGGCGGCCGTCAACGCCGTCATGGCCGGCTGCCTCCCCGAGTACTTCCCGGTCGTCGTCGCGGCGCTCGAGGCGATGTTCGACGCGGAGTTCAACGCGCACACCGTGCTCTCGAGCACCGGCGGCGCGGCCCTCGGGCTCGTCGTCAGCGGCCCCATCGCGAGCGAGATCGGGATGAACGGGCGCTACAACTGCTTCGGGCCGGGGAACCGCGCGAACGCGACGATCGGCCGCGCGCTGCGGCTCACGGCGATGAACGTCCTCGGCGCGCGCCACGGCGAGCTCGACGCGAGCTCGTTCGGGCACCCGGGCAAGTACACGTTCTGCTTCTCGGAGGACCCGCCGCCCGCGCCGTGGCGGCCGCTCGCGCAGCGGCTCGGCTACGCGGAGGGCTCGACGAGCGTGACGCTCCTCCCGCTCGAGGGGGTCCGCCAGATCGCGCAGCAGCTGAACGGCGACGCCGAGGGCATCCTCCGCACCGTCGCGGCCGCGCTCCGCACGCCGGAGACCTTCGCGGTCGGCAAGGGGGGTCAGGCTCTCGTCGTGCTCGGCCCCGAGCACGCCGGCTTCTGCGTCGCGCAGGGCTGGTCGCAGGACGACGTGCGGGAGTTCCTCGCCCGCGAGAGCCGGATCACCCCCGCCGAGCTCGAGGCCGCGGGCGTGCACCTCGAGAGCGGCGCGCAGCACGACATGACGCCGGGCGACGACGGGCGGCTCCCCGCGGTCGCCTCGGCCGACGACGTCTTCCTCGTCACCGCGGGCGGCGAGGGCGCCGGCTGGTCGGCGTATGCGCCGACGTGGGCGCCGACGATCCACGCGCGCGCCGCCTCGCGGCGCGTCCGCCCGGCGGGCGAGCCGCTGCCCGACTGCGGGCCCGACGGGTGCCTGATCCCGGTGGTGAAGCGATGAGCCGCATCGTCGTCCTCCGGCCCGACGAGCCGACCCCGCCGCCGACGACCGTCGGCCTCGCGCCGCGCACCGTCCCCGAGCACCCGGTCGTCGGGCTCGTCTCGAACGGCAAGCCCCTCGCGGCGGAGCTCCTCCAGGCGATCGGGCGCGAGCTCCACGCCCGCCTCGGCGAGGGCGAGGTCGAGCTCCTCCGCAAGCCGAGCGCGGCCTACGCGATCACCCCCGCGCAGGCGCGCGAGATGGCCGCCCGCGCGCACCTCGTGGTCACCGGCGTCGGCGACTGAGGAGCCTGCTCGTCGTGCAGTCTGCACGACGCGGTGCTCCTCGAGGAGGCGGGGGTCCCGGCGACGGTGCTGATCACCGAGCCCTTCCAGGGCATCGTCGCCTCCCACGCGGTCCGGCTCGGGATGCCCGGCTACCACGCCCTCGTCGTCCCGCACCCGATCTGGGCGGAGGACGACGACGGGCTGCAGGCGCTCGCGCGGCAGGTCGTCGACGTCGCGCTCGCGCAGCTGACGGACGCCTGAACTTCAATCGGACGACCGTTTGATTTCGGGTCGCCGGCCGTTCTAGAGTGGAACCGGCCCCCGCCGTTCCAGCCCCGAGGAGGACGCCCACGTGTCGACGCCGACGCCCGTGAAGCTCGACTTCTTCGACCCCGAGGTGAACGACTGCCCGTACCACGCCTACGCCTACCTGCGCGACGAGGCGCCGGTGTGGAAGGACGCCGCGACCGGGATGTACATGATCACCCGGTACGAGGACATCCGGATGATCCTCCTCGACACGAAGCGGTTCTCGAACGGCGTCGGCAACGGCGCGAACAACACGGGCAAGGCGATCCGGCCGGACGACCCGGAGGAGGCGAAGCGGCAGGCCGAGATCGCGCGGCAGGCCGCGGACGTGCAGAAGCTCTACGAGGAGAAGGGCTGGGTGCCCGCCCCGAGCCTCGACGCCCGCGACGACCCGAACCACCTGCAGATGCGGAAGCTCTTCGACGGTGCGTTCAAGCCGGCGGCGATCCGCCAGCTCGACCCGTACGTCGAGGAGGTCGCCTACCGGCTCGTCGACGACTTCATCGGCAACGGGACGTGCGAGTGGGTCTCCCAGCTCGCGATCCCGCTGCCGCTCTACGTGATCGGCCGCCAGGTCGGCGTCCCCGACGAGGACCTCCCGCAGATCAAGGTCTGGACGGACGCCTGGATCAAGCGCATGGGGCTCATGCAGACGCACGAGGAGATGCGCTGGTCGGTCGAGATGGAGATCGAGGGGCAGCACTACTTCCAGAAGCTCTTCGACCAGCTCCGGGCCGAGCCCGACGACACGCTCCTCAGCACGCTCGTGAACACCGAGGTCCCCGAGTGGGGCCGGCCGCTCACCGACAACGAGCTGCACGCGGAGATGTTCGCCGACGTCTTCGTCGGCGGCTCGGAGACGACGACCAACGCCCTCGCCGAGGGCGTCGTGATGCTGATCGAGAACCCGGACGTCTGGGCGAAGCTCAAGTCCGACCCGATCGCGTACCTCGAGCCGTTCTGCGAGGAGGTGCTCCGGCTCGAGTCGCCCGTCCAGGGCCTCCTCCGCGAGACCGTCGAGGACGTCGAGCTCCACGGCGTCACGATCCCGGCCGGCTCGGTGCTCAACCTCCGCTACGCCGCGGGCAACCGCGACGAGCGGCAGTTCGAGTGCCCGGAGGAGATCGACCTCGACCGCAAGGGCCTCCGCCGCCACCTCGCCTTCGGCGTGGGCTCGCACCACTGCCTCGGGGCGCCGCTCGCGCGGCGCGAGATGTACTACGGCTTCAAGGCGCTCGTCGACCGGGTCGAGCGGCTCTGGTTCGTCGAGGACGCCAACGACTTCTCGCACCACCAGAACTTCTTCCTCCGCGCGCTCAAGGAGGTGCACGTCGGGTTCGAGCCGGTCGAGAACTGGTCGAAGTCCGGCGCCGACCGCTCCGCCGACACGAGGGAGAGCTGATGCCGGATCTCGAGGGCAAGGTCGCGATCGTCACCGGCGGCGCGGAGGGGATCGGCCGCGCGACGGCGATCGAGATGGTGCGGAACGGCGCCCGGGTCGTCGTCGCGGACGTCCAGGCGGAGCTCGGGCGCGAGACGGTCGGGCTCGTCGAGGACGAGGGCGGCGAGGCGCTCTTCGTCTCCTGCGACGTCCGCGACGCGGCGCAGGTCGAGTCGCTCGTCGCCCGGGCGGCGGAGCGCTTCGGCGGGATCGACGTGCTCCACAACAACGCGGGCGTGCACGAGTCGAGCTTCGCGACGGAGCTGACGGTCGACACGCTGCCGCTCGACGCCTGGGACGCGGTGTACGAGATCAACCTGCGCGGGGTCTGGTACTGCACGCGCTTCGCCGCGCCGTACCTCAAGGCGTCGACGAAAGGCCCCGCGATCGTCAACGCCGCCTCCACGGGCGGCCACGCCGGCTACCCGATGTGCTCCGCGTACTCGGCGACGAAGGGCGGCGTCCGCCTGCTGACGAAGGTGACCGCGATCGACCTCGCCCCGATCCGGTGCAACTCCTACTCGCCGGGCTCGACCGACACGGCGATGATCCGGAAGTACACCGAGGCGGCGGAGGACAAGGAGGCCGTCTGGCGCAGCCAGACCGAGACGCACCTGCTCCGGCGGCTCGGCGACCCGTTCGACATCGCCCGCCTCGTCTGCTTCCTCGCCTCCGAGGACGCGTCCTGGATCACGGGCACGGACTTCCTGATCGACGGCGGCTCGCTCGCCTGGCGCGG
>DASTKY010000414.1:0-15552 GCA_035715495.1 Gaiella sp.
CTCCGCTCGTGGGGGCGCCGCGGGCGCCGGCGCGGTGACGGGAGCCTCGACCGGAGAGGCCGGCGAGGCAGGCGGCTCGGGTGCCGGCGCGACCGCCTCCTGCGGCGCGGCTGGCGGCGGCGCGGCCGGTCGGCCGTTGCCGTCGGAGGCCGCCTCGTCGCCGTTCCCGTCCGACTCGAAGAGGCGGCGCCACTCGTCCGGCACGCTGGCCGGGGCGTCCCGGAAGTCCGCGAGGAGCTGCGCGACGTAGGCGGCGTTCGGCCCGGAGACGTCGTGTGCTGCCATCCCCCGTGTGTTGTAGCAGCGGTTGCGAACGGTGCTACAGGAGCGGGCCGTCGGTGATGACGGCGACCGTCATCCCCACGATCCACGCGAACCCGCCGAAGAGCGCCGCGCGGAGCGCGAGCGTCTGGTGCCGCGCGCTCATCCGCGCCGCGACGAGCGCGAGCAGGACCGCCACGGGCACGACGCGCGCGGGCCGCGCGTCGAGCTGCAGCAGGAGGCCGAGGCCCATCCCGATCCCCGAGAGGACCACCGAGGCGACGGCGAGCAGCCCGGCGATCGTGTCGGTCGCCGAGCTCCGGTCGCGGGCCTCGCCCTCGAGCGCGCTCACAGGCGCGCCTCACGCGCGCCGACGGGCTGCGGGCCGACCCGTGGGTGCGGGCCGCGGCGGCCGCCGGGCGAGGTCCGGCCCCGGGCGGGGCGCGACCAGGCGTGCGGGCCCTCGGGCGTGTCGGGCACGCGGGCGACGACCGCGGGCAGCTCCTCACGCGGCTCGGCCCGGATCGCCCACCACACCACCATGCAGAGGTAGACGAGCGGGATCTTCAGCAGCACGAGCATGAAGACGACCTCCCAGACCACGCGGTCATCGTATCGCGTCGCAGGACCGGCGCGCTCCGGGGCGAGGAGATGCCGTCCGAACGACGAAGGAAGCTGGTCGAGTCACCCCTTCACACCGCCCTTACGCGGTCGGGCTACGGTCCCCCCCTTCCCGACCCCGCCCAAGGAGGTTCTCGTGCGATTCGTCGTCCGCTTGCTCTTCCTCGCCTCGCTCGCCGCGGCCCTGGCCGTCCCAGCCGCAACCGCCGCCGACCGGATGTGGGTCGGCTTCCAAGACGATCCCATGTTCCGCTGGGACGAGACGCGAACGGAGGCGCTGGACCGAGCGCGCGACAACGAGTCGTCGGTCATCCGTACGATCGTCGACTGGTCGAAGGTCGCGCCGGAGCGCCCCGCGCAGGCGACGGACCCGTTCGACCCGGCGTACCAGTTCGGCGACGTGGACGAGTTCGTCCGCAACGCGCAGCAGCGCGGGCTCGAGGTGCTGATCACCATCTGGGGCACCCCCGGCTGGGCCAACGGCAACCAGAAGCCCCAGGCGATGCCGCGCAACATCGCCGACTTCCAGAACTTCTCCCGCGCCATCTCGTCCCGCTACTCGGGCCGCTACGCGGGCTACCCGTTCGTGCGGTTCTACACGATCTGGAACGAGTCGAACCTCGCCACGTTCCTCGTGCCGCAGTTCAACGCGGCCGGCAAGATCGTCAGCCCCGCGAACTACGCGAAGCTCGCTCGGGCCGGGATCGCCGGCATCAAGGCCGGGAACCGCAAGGCGCTCGTCGCGATCGGCGAGACGTCGTCGAACGGCCGTGACAAGAAGAGGCCGGGTCTGACGGACACGGTCGCGCCCGCGACCTTCATGAAGGGTGTGGCGGCCGCGCTCCGCGGCGTCCGCTTCGACGCCTACGCGCACCACCCGTATCCGTTCCCGGTCAACCAGAAGCCGACGCAGCTCGTCCGCTACCCGAACGTGACGCTGAAGAGCATGCCGCGGTTCGAGAAGGACATGGCCATCGCGTTCCGCCGGAAGAACATCCCGATCTGGATCACCGAGTACGGAAACGAGACCCGGCCCGGCGAGCCGAAGGGCGTCACCGAGGCGCAGCAGGCCGCCTACATCCCCCAGGCGATCGCGATGGCGAAGGCCGACAAGCTCGTCGGCATGTTCATCTGGTTCGTCATGCAGGACTCGCAGGGCAGCCTCTGGCAGAGCGGCGTCTACCGGATCACCGGCGCCCCGAAGCCCGGGCAGCGCACCTTCGACCGCGCCGCGCGCGGCCTGAGCCCGGTGAACGGCAAGGTCACCGTGAAGGGTGGCACACGGAACCCGCTCGTGACGACGTACCTGCGCGAGTACTGCGCGAACAACCCGGTCGGCGCCACCGTGGGCTACACCGTGCGCGCGTACCAGGGCACCCGGCTCGTCGCCGTCGACCAGGGCGCGGGCAAGCTCGGGATCGACTGCACCGTCCCGGTGCGCGTGGTCGGGCTCACGGCCGCCAAGGGCCGCACGTACCGGGTCACGGTCTCCGCGAACACGCTCGTCTCGGCCGAGATCGTCCGGACGATCACGGTCGTCGGGGCCTAGGGAGCTCCCTCTCCGGGAGGGTGCGGGCAACCGCCCGCGCCCTCCCGCTAGCATCGGTCCCGATGGGCACCACGACCACGTTCTTCCGTGGCAGGCCGGCGCGCGTCACGCGCGCGGCCGTCGCCGCCGCGTAGCCAGCACTTCCTCCGGTCGGCGACGCTCGCCGCGGAGCTCGTCGCGTCCGCGGGCATCGGCGCGTCCGACCTCGTCCTCGACGTCGGCGCCGGCACGGGACGGCTGACCGACGCACTCGCCCGGGCGGCGCGCCGGGTCGTCGCGATCGAGGTCGACCCGCGACTCGCGAGCGCGCTGCGGGGCCGCTGGGCGAACGTCGAGGTCGTCTGCGGCGACGCGACCGCCGTCGCGCTGCCGGAGGCGCCGTTCCGCGTCGTCGCGAACCTGCCCTTCGCCCGGACGACCGGGATCCTCCACGCGCTGCTGGACGACGCGGCGACGCCGCTCGTCCAGGCGGACCTCGTCGTCGAATGGGCCGTCGCGCACAAGCACGGCGTCCCCTGGCCGAGCAGCGTCAACGGCGTCCTCTGGGGCGCGGCCTACGAGGTCTGCGTGGCGCGGCGCCTGCCGCGGAGCGCGTTCACGCCTGCCCCGGCGGTCGACGCCGGCGTGCTCGTCTTCCGCCGTCGGGCGCGGCCGCTCGTGCCGCCGGACCGGGCCGCGGCGTACCACCGTTTCGTCGCCGACGGGTTCCGGCGCGGTCTCCCGGCCGTCGCGAGCCGTCGCGAGCGTCGCGCGGCCGGTGTCGAGCAGGCGACCGCCCGTGACCTCGACGCGCACGCCTGGGCGGCGCTCTTCGGATGCTCGTCCCGAGGATCACGCGGGCCGCGCGAGCGGCGCGACCGCGGAGAGTGGAGCCGAGGGGGCTCGAACCCCTGACCTTTTGGCTGCCAGCCAAACGCTCTCCCAGCTGAGCTACGGCCCCTGGAAGGGCCAATCGTAGCCGCTCACCCGCCGCCCGTCCGGACGGGCGGCTAGCCGGTCGCCGCCGCCTCGAGCTTCGGGACGTCGTCCCAGAGCTCCTCGAGGCGGTAGTACGCCCGCGTCTCGGGCGTGAAGACGTGCAGCACGACGTCGAGGTAGTCGGCGACGATCCAGGTTGCCTCGGGGAGCCCGCTCGTCGAGCGCGGCGTCACCTTCGCGTCCCGCTTCAGCGCGGCGTGCACCTCGTCGTGGATCGCCTTCGTCTGCCGTGCGTTCTGGCCGGTGGCCAGCACGAAGTAGTCGGTGTAGTCGCACACCCCGCGCATGTCCAGGATGGCCACGTCGGACGCCAGCTTCTCCTCGCAGAGAGCGGCGATGCGGCGGGCGTGCTCGAGAGAGTTCAGGTCGGTGTCGTCCGTTCGGTCGGGTCGGCTCGAAGTGTACCGCCGACCCCCGGTCGGCCAGGCTCCGCGTAGAGCCCGCGCCGGGCGATCTCCGCCTCGACGGCGGCCGGGACGAGGCCGGCGATCGAGGCTCCGGCGGCGACGAGGGCGCGGATCTCGGACGACGAGACGGGGTGCGGCGCGAGCTCGAAGAACGTGACGCGGTCGGGCCGGGCGAGCCGCTCGAGGACCGCCTCCAGCCGCTGCGGGTCGACGCCCGGCCGCGCCGCGACGCCGAGCCGCGCGAGCTCCAGGACGCGGTCGGGCTCCTTCCAGCCGGGGAGGTCGGCGAACTCGTCGGCGCCGAGCAGGAAGACGGGGTCGTCGAGCGCGAGCGCCTCCAGGGAGTCGACCGTGCGTGCGAAGGGGTCGAGCTCGACCTCGGCGCAGCCGAGCGGCGCGAAGGCGAGGCGCGCGAGCGCCAGCCGGCTCTCGGCGTCCGTCTGCACGTCCTTGTGCCCCGGGTCGGCGACGACCCGCACGAGGAGGCGGTCGAGGGCGAACCGCCCGATGCCTACGCGGGCCAGCGCAACGTGGCCGACGTGCGGCGGGTCGAACGCGCCGCCGAGCAGCCCGACGGTCACGGCTGCCATTCGAGCTCCTCGTCGCCCACCTCGACGAGCGCGCCGCGCTTCACGCCCGCCGCGCGGAGCGCCTCTTCGAGCTCGTCGGGCGGCGGGGCCTGGCCGGCGACGCGGAAGCCGCGGTCGGTGCGGAGGATGCGGTACGAGCGCCGCGACGCCGGCCGCGGCCGGTAGTCGCGGAACTCGGGCAGCTCGGGCTCGTCCGGCTCCTCGGGCTCGGGCGTCGCGGGGCACAGCCGGAAGAGCGCGTGCTTGAGGTCGTCGATGCCCTCGCCGGTCGCGCACGAGACGCGGTGCACCTCGAGGATCCGCGCGTCGACGATCGAGAACGGCGCCGGCTCGGGGCTGAGGTCGGCCTTGTTCAGGACGACGACCTGCGGCCGGGACTCGAGCCCGGCCCCGTAGAGGGCGAGCTCCCGGTCGATCGTCGCGAACCGCTCGTCCGCATCGCCCGTCGACCCGTCGATCACGTGGACGAGGAGCCGCGCCCGCTCGAGGTGGGCCAGGAACTCGTGCCCGAGGCCGACGCCCTCGCTCGCCCCCTCGATCAGACCGGGCACGTCGGCGACGGTCAGCTGGCCCCCGTCGGCCGCCTCCACGGTGCCGAGCACCGGCTGGAGGGTCGTGAAGGGGTAGTCGGCGACCTTCGGCGTCGCGTTGGACAGCCGCCGGAGGAGCGACGACTTGCCGGCGTTCGGCAGGCCGGCGAGCGCCGCGTCCGCGACGAGCTTCAGCCGGAGCTGCAGCGTGGCCTCCGTCCCCGGCAGGCCGACCTCGGCGAACCGGGGCGTCTGGCGCGTCGGCGTCGCGAACCGCGCGTTGCCGCGCCCCCCGCTGCCCCCGACGGCCGCGACGACGCGCGTCCCGGGACGTGCGAGGTCGGCGACGAGCTCGCCGTCCTCGTCGCTCACCTGCGTGCCGACCGGCACCGCGAGCTCGACCGACTCGCCGTCCGCGCCGTGCTTGCGGGTGCCGCGGCCGTTCCCGCCGCGGCCCGCCGCGAACACCTTCCGACCCCGGAGGGAGGAGAGGTCACGCAGGTCGGGGTCGGCCACGAGCGCGACGTCGCCGCCGCGACCGCCGTCGCCCCCGTCGGGCCCTCCGCGCGGGACGTACTTCTCGCGCCGGAAGCTCAGGCCGCCGTCGCCGCCCTTGCCCGAGCGGACGACGATCCGGAGGCGATCGTGGAACACGACAGCCGCCGCTGCCGGGCGGTCAGCTGCCTTCGGGCGCGGCGACCGACACCGAGCGGCGCTCGCCGCTGCGGTGGAACTCCACGACGCCCTCGCGCAGCGCGAAGAGCGTGTCGTCGCGACCGAGGCCGACGCCGGGGCCCGGGCGGAACCGCGTCCCGCGCTGGCGCACGATGATCATCCCGGCCTTGACCTGCTGGCCGGCGAAGATCTTGACGCCGAGGCGCTTGCTCTCGGAGTCGCGACCGTTCTTCGAGGAGCCGAGGCCCTTCTTGTGTGCCATTAGCCGTCACCCTCCGCGCCGGCGGACTCGAGTGCGGCGATCGCGCCCTTGCGCTTCGCGTGCGCCTGCTCGTACTCGAGCGCCGCCGCGAGCGCCGCCGCGTCCCAGCCGGCAGCCGCGTCCTTGATCTCGGCCACGGTCAGGTCCGCGTAGCCCTCGGGGAGCCCCTTCGGGGCCTCCGCCGCCGGCGCGTCCTTCTTGGCCGCCTGCTTCGCACCGCTCCGGCCCGACCCGCCGATCGACTCGATCTCGATCTGCGTCAGCGAGGCGCGGAAGCCCGTGTGGCGCTTGTAGCCGGTGCGCTTCTTGTACTTGCCGATCCGGATCTTCGGGCCCTTCGCCTGCGCGAGCACCTTCGCCGTCACGACGACGTTGCCGGGAGCGATCTGCGGCTCCCCGTCGCCGCCGGTCAGCAGCACGGACGGCGTGAACGTCGCGCCGTCCTCGAGCGCGAGCCGGTCGACGAGCAGCCGCTCGCCTTCGCGGACGCGGTACTGCTTGCCACCGACGGAGATGATCGCGTAGCTCATGGCTCGGGCCTTCTGACGTGGAAAACGCGGGCTCGTGCCCGCGAACCGCCGGATTGTAGCGGACGTCGCCCGTCCGGGCAGGTCAGCCGCGGCGGTCGAAGTCGCCGATCCACTCGGACATCGGGACGTACCCGTCGCCCTCGCCGTCGCCGTCCTCTGCGACCACCGCGACCTCCGCGGCGACCGGCTCCGGGGCCTCCGCCGGGGTCTCCGCGTCGGGCACCTCGGGCTCCGTCTCGGGGGTCTCGAGCTCGTGGTCGACCTCGGCGTCGGCCCCGACCTCGGCGTCGGCGTGGGCGTCGGCGTCGGCGTCGGCCGAATCGGCCGCATCGCCGTTCGCGGCGACCGTCTTGCGCTTGCGGTTGCGACCGCCGCGCGTACCGCGCCGCGTGCGCTTCTTGGGCGCGGCGGGCTCGCCGTCGTCGTCCGGCGAGGCGAGCTCGTCGGCCGTCGGCTCCTCGGGCGCAATCTCAGCGAGCGAGGCGGGCGGCGCGTCGTCGGTCGCCTCGGCGCCCGTGGCGCGTGCATCGTCGGGGACGTGGATCCTCGGGGTGCGGCGCCGCGCGGGCGCCCGCGCGGTCGGAGCCTCGTCGGTGGCCTCCTCCGCGTCGTCGGCCGCGGCCTCGCCCGTCTCGGGCTCGGCGGCGTCGGTCGCCCCGGCGTCCCCGTCCTCGGTCGCGTCCGCCTCGGCTCCTGCCGGCTTCTTGCGCCGGCGGCCGCCACGGGAGCCGCGCCGCGTGCGCTTGCGCGCCGGCGCCGGCTCGCCGTCCTCGGTCTCCGCGTCGGCCTCCGGCTCGTCCTCGACGTCCTCCGCCGCGTCCGCCTCGGCCGGCTCGGCCGCCTCCTCGGCGGCGGGCGCGTCGACGGCCGCCTCCACCTCGCCGGGCTTGCGGCGGGCGGGGGCGCGGGTGGGCTTCTCGGCCTCGCTCTCGAACGTGATCGGCGCGGCGGGCGCCGCGCCGCTCACGAGCGTCGCGAACGCCCGGCCCTCGAGCACGCGCCCGATCTGGACCTTCGCCTTCTTGCCGACCAGCTTGGCCGCGTCGGCGACGACGACGTCGAGGCCCTCGTGCTTGCCGACCGCCGCCGTGCCGTCGTGGAGGTCGATCTCGACGAGCTTCAGCTCGAGCTCCGTCCCCTCCTCGAGCGCAACCGTGGGCGCGAGGTCGTCGCGACGGCCCTCGGCGAGCACCTCGAGGTGGTCGACGTGCGCGTGGCCGGTCGCCGGAACGAGGTAGAACCGGCGCCGCGTCGCCTCCTCGAGCGCCGCGAGCCGGGCCCCGCCGGCCCCCGCGAGGAGCGTCAGCGCCCGCGGGTGGACGGCGACCTTGTACGCCTGGATGCGGGAGCCCGCGCCTGCGGCGGCGAGCGCGCGGAGCCTGCGCTCGACCTCGAGCGCGACGGTCGCGTCGGAGACGACGATGCCGTCGCCCGCGCACGTCGGGCACCGGCGCGTCATGACCTCGCGCGGGCCGTCCGTCACGTTCTGGCGCGTCATCTCGACGAGGCCGAGCGGCGAGATCTCCACGACGAAGGTCTTGGTGCGGTCGCGGTCGAGCTCGGTGCGGAGGGTCTCCTCGACGGCCTGCCGGTTCTTCGGGTTGGCCATGTCGATGAAGTCGATGACGATGATCCCGCCGATGTCGCGCAGCCGGAGCTGGCGCACGACCTCCTTCACCGCCTCGAGGTTGTTCTTGACGGCCGTGTCCTCGAGCCGCTGCGTCGAGCTCTTCGAGCGAGAGCCGACGAAGCGCCCGGTGTTGACGTCGATCACGGTGAACGCCTCGGCGTAGTCGAAGATCAGGTAGCCGCCGGAGGGGAGGTCGACGCGGCGGTCGATCGTCGAGGCGATCTCCTTCTCGACGCCGTAGCGCTCGAAGAGGGGCTCCTTCTCCTTCGTCCGGTGGACGCGCTCGACCATGTGCGGCGAGGTCTTCTTCAGGTAGCCGACGATCCGCTTGTACGTGCGGTCGGAGTCGACGTGGGCGGCGGCGAAGTCGCCAGCGAAGAGGTCGCGGACGATCCGCAGCGGGAGCTCCGCCTCCTGGTACACGAGCTCCGGCGCCTTGGCGGCCTTCGCGCGGGCCTGGATCGTCTTCCAGAGCCGCTGCAGGAAGACGAGGTCGCGCTCGACGTCCTCCGCCGAGGCGCCCTCCGCCGCGGTGCGCACGATGACGCCGCCCGTCGCGGGCGCGATCTCCTTGAGGATGTCCTTGAGCCGCTGCCGCTCCGCGTCCTCGAGCCGGCGCGAGACGCCGAGGCCCTCCCCGTTCGGGACGTAGACGAGGAACCGGCCGGGGAGCGAGATCTCCGTCGTCAGCCGGGCGCCCTTGGTCTTCATCGGGTCCTTGACCGCCTGGACGAGGATCTCCTGGCCCCGCTGGATCAGGTCGGTGATCTTCTTGCCGTGCCGGGTGCCCTCGAGCTCGGGGACGATGATCTCGTCGACGTACAGGAACCCGTTCTTCTCGAGGCCGATCTCGACGAACGCGGCCTCCATGCCGGGCAGCACGTTGTCGACCGTGCCGAGGTAGATGTTCCCGGCGATCGACCGGCGCTCGGGCCGCTCGAGGTAGACCTCCGCGACCTTGTCGTCCTCGAGCAGCGCCACACGCTGCTCGCCGACGTCGACCGTGATCAGCAGCTCCCGCTTCGCGGACGGGAGCGGCGCACGGCGCTGCGGGGGCCGCCGCCGGTCCTTGCCGCCCGAGCGCTGCCCGCCGCGGCGGCTCTGCCGGTCGCCGTCCTTCTTCTCCGTCCGCTTGGCGCCGGCGTCCGGGCGCTTGGACGGGGTCGCCGGCGCGTCGCCGGCCTTCTCGGCCGCCTCGCCGGCCGCCGCCGTCGCGCCCGGCTTCTTCCGGCCGCGCCCGCCCCGGGAACCGCGGCGGCGCTTGGTGCCTGTCGTCGTCTCGGAGGGCGCGCCCTCCGGCGTGTCGGTCGCCGTCGCCGCCGGCTCAGCCGGGGCGGGCGTCTCCATCAGGGCCGTCGCCGCCTGTGTCGGCGGCTGCCCGTCGTCCTTCCGTCGTCGAAACCTGAACCAGGACAAGAATCGTGTCTCCTCGTGTAAGCGCGCGCGGGCGCAGCCCCGCCGGAGCGGAGCGCCTCGCGCTGCGTGGGATGAAAAAGCCGTTGGCCATATGCCTGACTTCTAGGCTATCAGCGGCTGCGCAGCCGCCCGGCGCACCCGGTGCGCTCAGGCCGCCGCGGGGCGCAGGCGGGCACGGCGTGCGCGAACGGCACGGAGACGCTGCGTGAGGCGCGCCCAGGCCCACGGCTCGAGCTCCGAGTAGCGGGTCTCGCCCTGGCCGCGCGTCGACTCGAGGTACTCGAACCACGCGTCGGCCTCCTCGATCTGAAGCAGTTCCTCTGCGAGCTCCGTGTCGGGCACCGTCGACCTCCATCGATGCGGGCTGGGTCGGGTGCGATCCTAGGACCCGGACCGGACGGAGCGGACCGACGCTACGGGAGGCGTGCGGCGATGCGGCGGTAGAGCACCGCGATGCCGAAGGAGGCGAGCGCGGCGGCGGCGGCGTCGAGCAGCCGATGGCGCATCGGGAGGCGTTCGAGCGACCGTCTCACCACGGCGCTCGTCACGAGGGAGACGGCGAGCGGGGGGCCGACGGCCTCGAGCGACGCGCGGGGCGCCTCCGGCGGCGTCGCGCCCTGGGACGTCGCAATGTCCGACAGCGTCTGCGCCTGCGAGATGAGCGGCAGGTGCGGCATCGAGCCTGCGCGCCCGAGCGCGGCGAGCGACGCCGCGGCGACCGCCCCCTCGACCGCGCGCCTGCTCTCGACCGGGTCGCGCAGCACCGGCAGGGAGCGCGCGAGCACGGGCCCGTCGCGGCGCAGCACGCGCGCGAGCGCCGCCGCGATCTCCTCGACCGGGAAGCCCGCGCCCGGCCGGCAGTCGACCACCTCGGTGTCGAGGACGTAGGGCAGCAGGGTCGCGGGGTCGCCCGTCTGGACGGCGACGAGCGGGACGAGCGCCCGGGCCGCGGCGCGCAGGGCGCGCTCGTCCTCGGGGGTCGCCTCTCCGGCGACGACGCAGACGAGCGCGGAGGCCGTCGCGGGGTCGCCGCTCGTCCGCACGAGCGACGGGTCGCCGCCGGCGCGCAGCGCGGCGGCGAGCTGCTCGGCGAGGACGCCGCGGACGAGGATCGGCGGCCGCGGCGCGCGGGCGGCCTGCGTGTCCCGGCCGAGGGCGAGGACGTGCCGCGGTGTCAGCGGGAGCTTCATCGGCGCAGGGCGTCCGTCGTGCGGCCGCGGGCATGGATGCCCTGCAGGAGGCCGATCGCGACGAGGTTGGCCACCATCGAGGAGCCGCCGACGGTGACGAACGGCAAGGGGATGCCGGTCACGGGCGCGATCCCCATCGTCATCCCGACGTTGACGAAGACCTGGAAGAGGAACGCGAAGACGATCCCCGCGGCGACCATCGCGCCGTAGAGGTCGCCCGCGACGGTCACGACCCGCAGCCCGCGCCACACCACCAGCAGGTAGAGGAGCAGGAGGATCGCGGCGCCGAAGAAGCCGCGCTGCTCCGCGAACGACGCGAAGACGAAGTCGGTCGCGTGCTCGGGCAGGTAGTCGAACCGCGTCTGGCTGGCCTCCACGACGCCGCGCCCCTCGAGGCCGCCGGCGCCGACGGCCGTGATCGACTGCTGCACGTTGTAGGTGAGGCCGGCCGGGTCGGCGTCCGGGTTCGTGAACCCCGTCAGGCGGGCAGTCTGGTACGGCTTGAGCACCTCGATCCCGGCGGCGGGCAGGAACCAGAGCACCGCCAGCACGACCGTCGCGCCGACGAGGGCCAGGATCGCGAGGTGGAGCCAGCGGACGCCTGCGACGAACAGCACGGCGCACACGGCCGCGCCGTAGACGAGCGCGGTGCCGAGGTCCGGCTGGAGGAAGACGAGCGCGGTCGGCACGGCGGCGAGCGCGAGTGCCGACAGCACGGTTCGCATCTGGCCGATCGCCGCGCGGCGTTCGACGAGGAACCCGGCGAGCGCGAGGACGAAGAGCCCCTTGCCGAACTCCGACGGCTGGAACTGGATCGGCCCCACGTCGATCCACCGCTTGGAGCCGCGGATCGCCTCGGCGAAGACGAAGACGAAGACCATCAGGCCGATCGTCCCGCCGTAGACGAACCGCCAATGGCGGCGCCAGAGGTCGATCGGGATCACGATCGCGAGCAGGAGGCCGACGACCCCGAGGCCCGCGGCGATCCCCTGGCGGACGACGAAGTAGTCGGGGTTGCCCGGGACGTCGAAGCGCGTGATCCCGGAGATCGCCCAGAGCCCGTACGCGACGAGCGCGGCCGCGGCGGCGAGCAGCACGAGGTCGAGCCGCCACAGGAACCCCGTGAAGGTCAGGTCGCGCCGCTGCGCGGCGAGCCGTCCCCGGCCGGCGTCGGCGATCACGCCGAGGCTCCCGTCATCAGTCCGTCTCCACGAGCACCTGGCTCTTCGCCTTGACCCCGAAGAACTTCTCGAAGACGCGCAGCGCCGCCGGGGCGGCCGCCGTCGAGCCGTGGCCGCCGTTCTCGATCACCGCGCACACGACGAGGCGCGCGACCTCGGTCTGCGCCGGCCCGTAGCCGCACCACCAGGACTGGTCCTCGAGGTGCCCCGGCGGATAGCCGGGGATCGGCACGACCTTCTCCGCGGTCCCGGTCTTGCCGGCGACGGGCACGGGGAAGCTCGCGAAGACGCCCGACGAGGTGCCGTAGGTCGAGTGCGTCGCCGAGTAGAGGCCGTCCCGGATCACCTGCAGCGCGGCCGGGTCGACGCCCACCGGCTCGGGCGGGTCGGGTGCGAAGCGCCGGTCGACGACGGGCGACTGGCCCCCCGGGGCCGGGGTCTCCACCTGGGAGACGACGTACGGCGTCACGAGCTTCCCGCCGTTCGCCAGCATCGCGTAGAACCGCGCCATCTGGAGCGGCGTCACCGAGACGTCCTTCTGGCCGATCGAGAGCTGGATCGAGTCGCCCGGGTTCCACTCGGCGTCCCAGCCCTTGAAGGTCTCGCGCCGCCAGGCGGGCGTGGGGACGAGCCCGGTCCCCTCCGATCCGACGTCGATCCCCGTCGGGCTCCCGAACCCGAAGCGCCGCGCCCACTCCTGCATGCGCGAGCGGCCCCGCTTCCCGTCGAGATAGAAGCGATATCCGACCTGGTAGAAGTAGGTGTCGCACGACCGCGCCAGGGCCTCCGGCAGCGTCATCGAGTGGTTGACGTACGGGTCCCAGTTGACGAACTCCTGCTCGTCGGCGCCGTAGGTGGCGGTCGGCGTGCACGAGAGCGACTGGTACGGCTCGAGCAGGTGCTCCTGCATCGCCGCGAGCGCCGTCACGGGCTTCCAGATCGAGCCCGGCGGGTACTCGCCGCTCGTCGCCCGGTTGATGCCGGGGTAGTTCGCCTTCTTCGCGGCCGCGTCGTTCACGAGCGGCTCGATCTTCTTCCGGTCGACCCGGCCGACGTAGACCGACGGCTTGTAGGTCGGCGTCGAGGCCATCGCGAGCACGGCGCCGTCGCGCGGGTCGAGCGCGACGAGCGCGCCGCCGTTCGCGTACCAGGAGTCGTTCTCCTTGGCCGTCTGGATCCCGTAGCGGAGCGCCCGCTCCGCGGCCCGCTGCAGCTCGATGTCGATCGTGAGCCGGACCGCCTTGCCGAGGCGCGCGTCGCGTCGCGCCTGGAGCGGCCCCTGCGGCCGGCCGAGCGAGTCGACCGTGATCTGCGCCTGGCCGGCCTCGCCGCGCAGGTACTCGTCGAGCTTCGCCTCGACGCCGACCTTGCCGACCTTGTCGCCGGGCCGGTAGAGCTTCGGCC
Source organism: Gaiella sp. (assembly GCA_035715495.1). Taxonomy (GTDB): domain Bacteria; phylum Actinomycetota; class Thermoleophilia; order Gaiellales; family Gaiellaceae; genus Gaiella. The sequence goes on from DASTKY010000414.1 coordinate 13,225, forward strand.
GCGCGTCGAGCTCGTCCTGCGAGACCTCGCCGACGTAGCCGAGGATCTGCGCCCCGAGCGCCTGGAACGGGTAGTGCCGGAGGTACGTCTGCTGGATCTGGACGCCGGGGAACTCGGACTGGTGCTCGTAGAGGTACGCGACCTGGTCCTCCCCCACCGCGGTCTTGACCGTGATCGGGTTGACGGGGTCGGCGAACCGCTCGTCGACCTCCTTGGCGAGCACCGCCGGCTTCACGTTCAGCACCTCGGCGAGCCGCTTGATCACGTCGTAGCGCCCGTTCTTCGGGAGATCGCCGACCCAGAGCTTCACGGCGGTCCCGGCGATGTTGTCGACGATGACGCGGCCCTTCCGGTCGAGGATCGTGCCGCGGGGCGCCTCGATCCGGATCGTCCTGAGCTGGTTCCCCTGGGCCTCCGCGAGGTGCACGTCCCCCGAGAGGACCTGGAGCGACCAGAGGCGGAAGAAGAGCACGGCGAAGACGGCGAGCGCGACCACGCCGAGGACGCCGACCCGGAACGCCAGGCCCGGCGTCAGCCGGTACGGGGCCTCGACGCCGGGGTCCGGCGGCAGGAACCGCGACGACGGCGCCCGCGGCTCGCCGTAGGGCGTATTGGCGCTCATACGAGCTCCACGCGGCGGACGCGCTCGACCGGGACGACCGGCGCGAGCAGCCAGCGGCAGAGGCGGTGGATCGGGATCACGAGGACCGCGGCGAGCAGCGCGCTCGGGATCACCGTGACGAGCGCCGTGCGGCCCGAGACCGACTGGCCGAGCAGGAAGTGGAGCGCGACGCCTCCGATCACCGCCACGATCGTCAGCGCGAAGGCCGCGAGCGACGGCGCGTACCCGCGGCCGCGGCCGGTCGTCTCGCCGTAGCGGCCCGCCCAGTACCCCACGAGGATCAGGACGATCGAGGTCGTCCCGAGCGTCCCCAGGGTCATCACGTCGACCAGCAGCCCGCCGAAGAACCCGGCGACGGCGCCGGTGAGCGAGCCCGCGACGAGCGCGACCGCGACGATCGTGACGAGGAGGAGGTCCGGCTCTGCGCCGAGGAGGCGCAGGCCGCTGATGGTCGAGACCTGGACGACGGCGGCGAGAAAGACGAGTGGCGCCACCCGGAGGGCGACGCTCACGGGCCGCCCCGCTCGCGCGGCACGAGGACGAGGACCGCCTCGAGCGAGTCGAGGTCGGCGAACGGCGTCACCTGCACCTGGGTGTACGGATCGGTGTCCGTCCGCCCCACGCTCGAGACCCGCCCGATGAGGATCCCCTTCGGGTAGATCGACGCCAGGCGCTGCGACCGCCAGCCCGCGGTGACCACCGTGTCGCCGACGCGCACGACGGACTCCTTGCCGACGCGGTCGAGCCGGAGCGGCGCCCGCGGCCCGTGCCCCGTCCGCACGACGCCGGCCGCGCCGGTCGCCGGGATCATCCCCGAGACGGCGCTCTGGTCGTCGGTCAGGAGCGTCACGCGCGCCGTCCGCGAGCCGACGCGGCTGACCGTGCCGACGAGCCCGTCCTGCGTCACGACCGGGTCGTCGACGGCGAGGCCGTCGTTGCGGCCCGCGGCGATCACGATCGACTGGGCGTAGGTGCCCGCGGGGCGCGCGATGACGCCGGTGGCGAGGCCGCGATACCCCTCGGGGAAGCGCGGGCCGTCGAGGTACGCGAGCAGCTCGCGGAGGCGGACGTTCTCGCGCGCCGCGAGCCGGCTCTGGGCGACCTGCTGCCGGAGGATCTCGTTCTCCTTGCGGAGCTCCTCGGCGTCGGAGCGGGCGTCGAAGAGGCCGTCGACCCAGCCGTACGCGTCGCGGAACGGCTCGGCGATCCGGTCGGCGGCCACCTGGAACGGGCGCAGCGCGGAGGCGGCGGTCTCCTGCGCGCTCGCCACGGGCCCGTCGTCGGAGTCGCGGAACGAGAGCGTCACGAGGACGAGCGAGAGCAGCACGAGGCCGCCCACGACGAGCCGGCGCCTGAGGGAGGCGGTGGTTCGCGACGAGGGCTTCCCTTCAGCGGAGCGCCGGACGCTGACGCCCAGCACCGCCGTCCGTGCGGAGCGGTTCCGGGGCACCGCAGAAGAGTACCGCCCGCCAAGGATGATCCGGCCGAGCCGGATCCTCGGGCTCGCATCCCCGCCTGCGGCGGGGCACACCCCTGAAGGCGTCGGCTTCGCCGCCGCACTGACTCTTAGCCGAGACCGTCGTGCCGGCCTCGAGCGCGTTCGCTAGCGGCGGTTGCCGTTCCTGCGGGCGCGGGCGCGGTTCGAGCGATGGATCGCCTCGAACTCCTCGAGGCTCCGGCCCGAGCCGACCGCGACGCAGGTCAGC
>DASTKY010000415.1:0-4300 GCA_035715495.1 Gaiella sp.
ACCTGCCGCCCGGCCGCGGGCGCGGCAGCTCGGTCGGGTCGATCGTCTGCTACCTGACCGGGCTCTCCCACGTCGATCCGGTCGAGACCGGCCTCACGCTCGGGCGCTTCCTGAACGAGGAGCTCGCGGCGGTGCCCGACATCGACCTCGACTTCCCGCGCGACATCCGCGAGAAGCTGATCGTCCGGGTCACCGAGCGATACGGGCACGAGCACGCGGCGCTCGTCGCGAGCTTCGCGACGTACCGCTCGCGGGGCGCGATCCGCGACGTCGGCAAGGCGCTCGGCCTTCCGCACGCGGAGCTCGAGCGGCTTGCGCGCGTCACCGACGGCTGGAGCGCCGAGCGCGTCGCGGACGAGGTCGCCGAGCTCCCGGACGCCGACCGGAAGCTCCTCTCCCGGCGCTGGCGCGCGTTCCGGTTCCTGACGTCCGAGATCGCGCGGCTGCCGCGGCACGTCTCCCAGCACCCGGGCGGGATGGTGATCTCCTCCCGGCCGCTCGTCGAGCTCGTCCCCGTGCAGCCCGCGGCGATGGCGGGCCGGCAGCTCGGCCAGTGGGACAAGGACTCGTGCTCCGACGCGGGCTTCCTGAAGATCGACCTGCTCGGGCTCGGGATGCTCTCGTGCGTCGAGGAGTGCGTCGACCGGATCGCGACGCTCCACGGGGCACCGATCGACCTCTCGCGGATCCCGCTCGACGACCGGGCCGTCTTCGGCGAGATCCAGGCCGCCGACACCGTCGGCGTCTTCCAGATCGAGAGCCGCGCCCAGATGCAGAGCCTTCTCCGCACGAAGCCGGAGACGATCGACGACCTCACCATCCAGGTCGCGCTCGTCCGGCCCGGGCCGATTCAGGGGAAGGCGGTGCACCCGTACATCGAGCACCGCCGCCGGCTGCGAGACGACCCCTCGTTCGTCTTCCCGGTCCCGCACGAGTCGCTCCGCGAGCCGCTCGCCACGACCCTCGGGGTCGTCGTCTTCCAGGACCAGGTGCTCGACGTCGCGATCGCGCTCGCCGGGTACACGATCGGCGAGGCCGAGGGCCTCCGCCGCGCGATGAGCCGCAAGCGGAGCCACGAGGCGCTCGAAGCCCACCGGGCCCGCTTCGTGGACGGCGCAGTCGGGAAGGGCGTCGACCGCACGGTTGCGGACGGGGTGTTCGACACGCTCGTCGGCTTCTCTGGCTTCGGGTTCCCGAAGGCGCACGCGGCCGCCTTCGGGCTCCTCGCCTACCAGTCGGCGTGGCTGCGCCACCACTACCCGGCCGAGTTCCTCTGCGGCCTCCTCAACGAGCAGCCGATGGGCTTCTATCCGCCCGCGAGCCTCGTCCGCGACGCGCAGCGGCGCGGGGTGGAGGTGCGCTCTCCCGACGTCAACCTGAGCGGTGCGCGGTGCTCGCTCGAGGCTTGTGTTACTTCAACACAAGCTCGCCAAGGCCCTGCAACTCCGCATTCCGACGGCGACGGCGCCGAGCAGGACGCTTGTGTTACTTCAACACAAGCGTTGTCCCACGCCGTCCGCGTGGGGCTCGCCTACGTTCAGTCGGTCGGCACCGACGACGCCGAGGCGCTCGAGGCGGAGCGCGAGGCGAACGGCCCCTACCGCGACGTCGGCGACCTCGCCCGGCGGGCGACCGTCTCGCGCGACGCGCTCGAGGCGCTCGTCCGCGGCGGCGCCTGCGACTGCCTCGGGCCTCGCCGCCGCGACCTCCTCTGGGAGCTCGGCCTCGCGACCCGGCCGCGCTCGGTGGAGGGGACACGTGGCGCGGCGAAGCAGCTCCCGCTCCCGCTCGACCCCACGACGGAGACGCCCGACCTGCCCGACCTCACCCGCTGGGAGCGGATGCTCGCCGACTACCGGGAGACGACGCTCTCGGTAGGGACGCATCCGCTGACCCTGCTCCGACCGCATCTCCCGGAGGGGACGCTCTCGAGCCCGGAGCTGCACCGGGAGCGGCACGGGACCTCGGTCGCCTACGCCGGGCTCGCGATCGCCCGCCAGCGGCCCGCGACCGCGAAGGGGATCGTCTTCATGCTGCTCGAGGACGAGCACGGCCAGGTGAACCTGATCGTCCCGAAGGACGTCTACGAGCGTCACCGGTCGATCGTCCGCGGGGAGCCGCTCCTGCTCGCGCGCGGCCGCTACGAGCGCGTCGAGCGCAACCGGAACATCCTCGTGCGGGAGCTCGAGAGCCTCTCGCCGCTCGCCCGCCGCGTCGCCGCGACACCGGACGTCGTGGCCGCGCTCCCGCGCGCCCACCACTTCGGGCACCGCTGAGCTCAGCCGCTCGCCGGGAGGCGGCCGGTGCGGCCCGAGAGCGCGAGGACGGCGTCGACGAGGGCGAGGTGCGTGAAGGCCTGCGGGAAGTTCCCGACCTGTCGCCCGGCGGCGACGTCGTACTCCTCCGCGAGGAGCCCGAGGTCGTTCCGCAGCGCGAGCAGCCGCTCGAGCAGCTCCTCCGCCTCGTCGCGGCGGCCCTGGAGCGTCATCACCTCCACGAGCCAGAACGAGCACGGCAGGAACGTCCCCTCACCCGGCGGGAGCCCGTCCACGCTCGTGTTCTCCTCGTCCGCGAGGTAGCGCGCGACGAGGCCGTCGCGGGTCAGGTCGCGCTCGATCGCGGCGACGGTCGCCGCCACGCGCGGGTCGTCGACCGGGAGGAAGCCGACGAGGGGCATGAGCAGGAGGCTCGCGTCGAGCCGGTCGGACCCGTACGACTGCGTGAACGCGCCGACGTCCTCGTGGAACCCCTCGCGGCAGACCTGGGCGTGGATCTCGTCGCGGAGCGCGAGCCAGCGCTCCACCGGGCCGGTGCGGCCGTGCTCGTCGACGATCCGGACGGCGCGGTCGAACGCGACCCACGCCATGACCTTCGAGTGCGTGAAGTGCCTGCGCGGCCCCCGCACCTCCCAGATCCCCTCGTCCGGCTCGCGCCAGACGTCCTCGAGGCGCTCGAGCAGCCGGCGGCAGAGCGACCACGCGTCGTCGAGCGGGGGGAGCCCCGCCGAGCGCGCCTGGTAGAGCGCGTCGAGGATCTCGCCGTAGACGTCGAGCTGGAACTGCGTGCACGCGGCGTTCCCGACCCGGACCGGCTGGGACCCCTCGTAGCCGCCGAGCCACGGGAGCTCGAGCTCCGCGATGCGGCGCTCGCCCGCGACGCCGTAGAGCGACTGCGGGCCGTCCGGCGAGCCGGCGATCGCGCGGAGGAGCCAGTCGCGCCAGTCGCTCGCCTCGTCCTCGTACCCGGCCCGGATCAGCGAGAGGAGGGTGAGCGTCGCGTCGCGGACCCAGCAGTAGCGGTAGTCCCAGTTCCGGACGCCGCCGAGGCACTCCGGCAGGGACGTGGTCGGGGCGGCGACGATGCCCCCGGTCGGACCGTAGGTCAGCGCCTTGAGCGTGACGAGCGAGCGAATCAGCGCGTCGCGGTGGCGACCCCCGTCCGTGCAGCTGCGCGTCCACTCCTCCCAGTAGGCCTCGGTCTCGGCCAGGGCCTGCTCGGGGTCGACGTGGGCGGGGTGATCCTCGTGCGAGGGGAACCACGTGAGGACGAAGGGGATGCGGTCGCCGGGCGCGACGTCGAACTCGGCGACCGTGTGGAGGTTCTCGCCGACGAGCTCGATCGGCGACGCGAGGAGCAGCGCCTCCGGGCCGGCGACCGCGAGCGTGTCCTTGCCGACGCGGCGGACCCACGGGACGACCGAGCCGTAGTCGAAGCGCACGGTGATGTCCGTCCGCATGCGGACCCGGCCGCGGAGGCCCTCGACGATCCGGACGACGTCCGGCGCCTCGCCGCGCACCGGCATGAAGTCGACGAGCCGCACGGCGCCTTCGGCGCACTCGAGCTCGGTCTCGAGGACGAGGCCCTCGCCCCGGTAGCGGCGCTCGACCCGGGTGAGCTCGGCCTTGGGGCGCAGCGACCAGCGGCCGTTCTCCTCCGTCCCGAGCAGCGCCGCGAAGCAGGCGCCCGAGTCGAACCGGGGGAAGCAGAGCCAGTCGATCGACCCCTCGCGCGAGACGAGTGCAGCCGTCTGCAGGTCGCCGATCAGCCCGTAGTCCTCGATGCGCGACGCCACGGGAGCACGCTACCCCGCTCTGCCCGACAATCACCCGGTGCGCGCCGTCGTCCAGCGGGTGAGCCGTGCCTCCGTCGCCGTCGACGGGGAGGTCGTCGGCGCCTGCGGCCGCGGGCTGCTCGTCCTCGTCGGGGTCGGCCACGACGACACGGACGCGACCGCGCGGCGCCTCGCGGAGAAGCTCGCGCGGCTCCGGGTCTTCGAGAACGACGAGGGCCGCTTCGACCG
>DASTKY010000416.1:0-2453 GCA_035715495.1 Gaiella sp.
GTCTCAGTATGCGGCCAGGTCGCGGAGCGCCGCCGCGACCTCGTCGACCTGCGGGATGTACGCCTTCTCGAGCGACGGCGCGAACGGGACGGGGCTGTCGGGCGCGGCGATGCGCCGGACGGGCGCGTCGAGCTGCTCGAACGCCTCCTCGGCGATCGTCGCCGCGATCTCCGCGCCGAAGCCGCCGGTCTTGGTGTCCTCGTGGAGGACGAGCGCCTTCGAGCAGCGCGCGACGCTCTCGAGCACCGCGTCGCGGTCCCACGGGATCAGCGTGCGGAGGTCGAGCACCTGGACGGAGATGCCTTCGTCCGCGAGCTTCGCGGCTGCCTCGTCGGCGGTGAAGACCATCGCCCCCCACGTGATCACCGTCACGTCGTCGCCGTCGCGGTGCACGCGCGCCTTGCCGAACGGGGTCGTGTAGCGGTCGTCCGGCACCTCGCCCTTGATCCGGCGGTAGAGATGCTTGTGCTCGAAGTAGAGGACGGGGTTCGGGTCCTCGATCGAGGTGGCGAGCAGCCCCTTCGCGTCCTCGGGCGTCGCCGGGCAGACGACCTTGAGCCCCGGGATGTGCGCGAAGCTCGACTCGGGGTTCTGCGAGTGGAACGGGCCGCCCGAGAAGCCGCCGCCCGAGGGCAGCCGCAGCACGATCGGGACGGGCGTCCCGGCGCGGAAGCGCTGCTTCGCGGCCACCGTGACGAGGTGGTCCCACGCGCACGAGACGAAGTCGGCGAACTGCATCTCCGCGACCGGCCGCATGCCCATGAGCGCGGCGCCCGTGGCGCCCGCGACGATCGCGGTCTCGGAGAGCGGCATGTCGAGCACGCGGCTCGCGCCGAACTCCTCCTGGAAGCCCTGCGTCACCTTGAAGGCGCCGCCGTAGACGCCCACGTCCTCGCCGAGCACGAAGACCCGCTGGTCGCGGCGCATCTCCTGCCGGAGGCCGTCCGAGATCGCCTGGAGGTACGTCTTCTCCGCCATCGTCGGCCTCCTACTTGTGGTGCGGCGTTTCGAGCTCCTCGGGCGCCGCGAAGACGCCGTCGAGCACGGATGCGGGATCGGGAACGGGCGACTCCTCGGCGCGCTGGAGCGCGTCGTTGAGGAGGCGCTTGACGCCGGCGGTGACCTCGTCCTCCTCGTCGTCGGTCATCGACGCGTGGTCGCGGAGCCAGCCGCGGAACCGCTCGAGCGGGTCGCGCTGCGCCCACTCCTCGAAGAGCTCCTTCGGGACGTAGAACGCGTCGTCGTGGACGGCGTGGCCCTCCATCCGGAGCGTCACGGACTCGATCAGCGTCGGGCCGCCGCCCTCCCGCGCCTTCTCGATCGCGCGCTTCGCCTCGCGGTAGACCGCGAGCACGTCGGTGCCGTCGACCACGACGCCCTCGAAGCCGTACGCGGCGGCGCGGTCGGCGAGGTGGTCGATCGCGAACTCGAGGTGCGCGGGGGTCGAGTACGCCCACTGGTTGTTGTCGATCACGAAGACGACCGGCAGGCGGCGGACGCCGGCGAGGTTCATCCCCTCGTGCGCGTCCCCGCGCGCGGCGGCGCCCTCGCCGCACCATGCGACGGCGACGCGCTTCTCGTCGCGGATCCTGAATGCGAGGGCCATCCCGACGGCGACCGGGAGCATGGCCGGGAGGTGGCTCACCATCGTGTGGAGCCCGAGCCGCGCGTCGCCCATGTGGACGTTGCCGTCGCGGCCCTTCGTCGGCCCGTCGACGCGGCCCATGTACTGGGCGAAGACGCGCCAGGGCTCGAGCCCGCGCGTGATGTGGACGCCCATGTCGCGCTGGAGGGGGGTCCCGACGTCGTTCGCGCCCATCGCGGTCGCGACCCCGACGGCGGAGCCCTCGTTGCCCCGGCCCGTGTAGAACGACCCGGGGATCTTCCCCTGCTTGTAGAGGATGTGGCCGCGCTCCTCGATCCCGCGGGTCAGGAGCATGTTGCGGTAGATGCCCAGCAGGTCCTCGCGGTCGAGGCCCACGTCCTTCACCTCTTGCAGCGTTCCGACCGGCTCGGCCTCACGGACTGCCATGTTCGCGCGCTCCCCTTTCCTGGGCGACGATCGGCAGGGACTCTAGCGACTCGGGTGGCGGGCGGACCCCTGCCCGCCGGGGTGCGAGAGTGCGGTTCTCCGCAGGTCGCGACGGCGGCTCGCGGGAGCGCGCGAGCGGCCTCGCAGTCCTAGGGTTCGGCCCGTGACCGCGTTCCTCACCCGCCCGTTCCGGCTGCAGACCGCGCGCGAGCTCGCCGTCCTCCTGCTCGGTGGCCTGACGGCGATCGTCGGCTTCACCGTCCAGGTCGCGGGGCTCTCGGCGGGGCTCTCCCTGCTCATCACGTTCGTCGGGATCCCGATCCTGCTCGCGCTCGCGGTGGTCGACCGCTGGCTCTGCGGGATCGAGCGCTTGCGGGCCGGCCTCGTCCTCGGCGAGCCGGTCCGCGGCAGCTACCGGCCG
>DASTKY010000417.1:0-3982 GCA_035715495.1 Gaiella sp.
CGTCGAACGACGCGTCGCGGAACGGGAGACCTTCCGCCGTCGCTTCGCCGTAGCGGGGACCACCGGCCCGCCGTTGCGCGACCGCGATCTGGTTGCGGGTGGGATCGACACCGACCGCCTCCGCGCCGAGGGCGACGGCGCGCCGGGCGAGGTCGTCGGGAGCGCCCGCCGCCGCGTCGACCGCGACGAGGTCGGCGTCGGACTCGACCGGCTCCCCGGCGACGAGCCAGCGCGGCGGGCTCGGGCCAACCGTGGCCGTCCCGTCCGGCGCGCCCGCGGGGTGGAGGAGCTCCAGGAGGCCGATCCGCTCGCGCACGGCGCAAGCTTGGCAGCACCGTGACCCGGAGGCGCCCTCCACGCGTACACTCGCGGCGCGTCGTGCCTCCGAGATGACCGCTGCTGTCACCGCCATCGTCGTCTCGTACGAAACGCGCGACCTGCTCGGCCGGTGCCTCGAGGCCCTGCGGACCGACGGGGTGACGACCGTCGTCGTCGACAACGCGTCGCGCGACGGGAGCGCGGCGTACGTGCGGGAGCGCTTCCCCGACGCGACCCTCGTCGCGCTCGAGCAGAACGTCGGCTTCGCCGCCGGCTGCAACGCGGGCGCCGCCGAGGCCGGGACCCCGTTCCTCCTCTTCCTGAACCCGGACGCCGCGCCCCGGCCCGGGTCGATCGCCGCGCTCGTCGCGTGCTGCGAGACGTCGCCGCGGACGGCGGGCGCCGTGCCGCGCATCCTGGCCGAGGACGGCCGCGAGACCGTCTCCGTGCTCGGCTACCCCACCCGCTGGTGGCGTGGACGGCCGCCCGTGACCTCGTTCTCGGGGCAGAGCGCCCGGGGCGACGCGACCCGGGGCACGCTCCGCGGCCAGTTCGCCGTCGGCGCCGCCTTCCTCGTGCGCCGCGCGGCGTTCGAGGAGGTCGGCGGCTTCGACCCGGGCTTCTTCCTCTTCTACGAGGAGGTCGACCTCTGCCGCCGGCTCGAGCAGGCAGGCTGGACCCTCGAGCGCTGTCCCGACGCCGTCGTCACCCATGTCGGCGGCGCGTCGACGCGGCGCGAGTGGAGCACGGTCTACCCCCACCAGCTCCGCGGCCACCTCCGCTACCTCGACAGGCACGAGGGCAGGCGCGCGGCCTCCACGGCCCGCCTCGTCCTCCTCGCCTCGGTCTCGCTGCGGTACGTCGGGTCGCGGGGCACGCGACGACGCGGCTACGCCGAGGGCCTCAGGTGGCTCGCCCGCGCGGATCTGGACGAGGTCGCCGCGCCGGCGCCGGCCGTGACTCCGGGGGCTCAGCCGTGAGGACGCTCCGACCGCGCCCTGCGCCGTTCGCCGAGGTAGCCGGCGGCGGTCGCCACCTGCGTCACCGCGAGCAGCGCGGACTGCACCACTGCGCGTGGGAGCGGCTCGCGCCCGAGCGGGTCGGCGAGGAGGCGGAGGTAGAAGCCGAGGGGCTCCGGGCCGACAGAGCCGCCTCCGGAGCCGCCCGGGCGGCGCTGCCGGAGCTGGTACGCGCCCCGGCCGTAGTTGCGGTGCTGTCGCACGAACGTCGCCAGAGTGAGGGGATGCGCGTGCACCACGACCGCGTCGGGAACGAGCACGAGCTCGCGGCCCGCCTCCTGCCACCGCTCGCACAGCTCGCGGTCCTCGCCTCCCGGCAGCGGGAAGGACTCGTCGAAGCCGCCGGCGGCGAGGAACGCGTCGCGCGCGAGCGCCATGTTCCCCGACCCGAAGAACCGTCGCGTGGTGCCGTGGCCGTAGCTCCGGTACAGGAAGTCGAAGAGCCGCTGGGTGGTCTGCGCGTAGCGGTCGCCCTCGAGGAGGTTGCGGACCGTCCCGCCGGCGATCGCGTCGGGCTGCGCGACGAGCGCGGCGACGAGCAGACGGAGCCAGTCGGGCTCGGCGACGCAGTCGTCGTCCGTGAACGCGACGAAGCGCCCGGTCGCGGCCTCGACACCTGCGTTCCGTGCGGCGGCCGGCCCGCGCCCGGGGCCGCGCAAGGCGCGGGCGCGAAGCCGTGGGGCGAACGCCTCGACCGCCCCGTCGAGGGCGACCGGGGCCCCGTCGTCGACGACGACCGCCTCGATGCCCCCGTCGACCGCCGTCTGCGCGACGAGGCCCTCGAGGCACCGCGTGATCCAGACGGGGTCGCGGTTGGACGCGATCACGACCGAGATCGTCGGATCCGCCCGCTCGCCTCCGTCGCCCGGTCGCGCCACGCCGCGCGCAGGCTATCGGCCGCCGCCGCCGGCGCTCCGCGGGGGACGCGTGGCTGAGGTGCGCCTCGCCGCCGTCGTCCCGGCGACGAACGCGCCGCCCACCCTCGAGCGGTGCCTCGCCGCGATCGAGGCCGCTGCGGACGGTCCCGACGAGCTCGTCGTCGTGGACGGGCCGCGCGGCGCAGGCCCGGCCGAGGCGCGCAACGCGGGCGCGACACGGACGGGGGCCGACGTCGTCGTCTTCGTCGACGCCGACGTGCTCGTCCGGATCGACGCCTTCGCGCGCATCAGGGAGCACTTCCGCCGCGAGCCGGGACTCACGGCCGTGTTCGGCGCGTACGACGACATGGTTGCGACGACGCGCCTGACCGCCGGGTTCCGGAACCTCATGCACCATCACGTCCACGCGCGGTCGGCCGGTCCCGCGACGACGTTCTGGGCGGGCATCGGTGCGGTACGCCGCGAGGCGTTCGAGAGCGTCGGCGGATTCGACACGGATCGCTTCCCGCGCCCGTCGATCGAGGACGTCGAGCTCGGCCTGCGGCTCGCCGACGCCGGTGCGCGCATCCTCCTCGACCCGCAGGTCCGCGGCACGCACCTGAAGGACTGGACGTTCCGGCAGATGGTGGAGACCGACTTCTCGGCCCGAGGCGTGCCCTGGGTGCGTCTCCTTGTCGAGCGCCGCGAGGTGCCGGCCACGCTGAACCTCGGGTGGCGCGAGCGCGCGAGCGCGGCGGCGTCGGTCGGCGCCGTGCTCCTCCTCGCGCGCGGTCGGCCCGTGCTCGCGTCCGCGGCGGCGCTGAGCCTCGTGCCGCTCAACGCGCCGTTCTACTGCCTGCTCCGGCGCCGGCTCGGCGACGCCGCGACGCTCGCCTCGGTGCCGCTCCACGTCGCCCACCACGTCGCCGGCGCGGCCGCGATCCCCGTGGGCCTCGCGACCGGCCTGCGCGGGCGGCGCGAGACGTGATCGAGGCCGTCGTCTTCGACATGGACGGCGTGCTCGTCGACACCGAGCACCTCTGGGACGAGGAGCGCGAGCAGCTGGCCCGGGACTGGGGCGGCGCGTACACCGCCGAGTCCCAGCGCGCGATGATGGGGATGAGCTCGCCCGAGTGGTCGCGCTACCTCCACGAGGAGGTCGGGCTGCCCGGGCCGCCCGAGGCGATCAACGCGGAGGTCGTCCGGCGGATGCTCGCCCGCTACGAAACCGACCTGCCGGTGATTCCCGGCGCCGTCGAGGCCGTGCGCGACCTCGCCGCGACAGGCCGGCGCCTCGCCGTCGCGTCGTCCTCGAACCGACCGCTCATCGACGCGGTGCTCGAGCGCCTCGAGGTCGCCGACGCCTTCGCCGCGACCGTCTCGTCGGAGGAGGTCGAGCGCGGGAAGCCGTCCCCCGACGTCTATCTCGAGGCCGCGCGGAGGCTCGGCGTCGGGACGGCCGCCTGCGCGGCCGTCGAGGACTCCTCGAACGGGCTCCGCGCCGCGAGCGCGGCCGGGATGCGCGTCGTCGCGTACCCCAACCGGCGCTTCCCGCCCGACGACGATGCGCTGGCGCTCGCGGCTCGGGTGGTCGACGCGCTCGGCGAGCTCCGGGGCGCCGTCGAGGAGCTCTAGATCCGCGCGAGCAGGACGCAGGCGTTGTGGCCGCCGAGCCCCATCGCGTTCGAGAGTGCGACCTCGAGTTCGGCTCCGCCTTCGGCCAGATCGCGCGCCTCGTTCGGCACGTAGTCGAGATCGCACGCCGGGTCGGGGTTCCGATAGTTGATC
>DASTKY010000418.1:0-2064 GCA_035715495.1 Gaiella sp.
GTCGCCGCGTCCGGCGAGGACCGCGACCGTCACGCCGCCGGCGACGAGCGCGAGGGCGGCGAGGAGTGAGAGTCGGACGACGTTCGAGCGCATGTCGGCTGCGGGCGCACGACGACGCGCCCTCCGAGGTTCCATCGGACGCCACCGCCCCTCCCTTGAACGCGGCGCGCGCCTTTCGGGCTTGGCGGGACGGCCGTCTCGGGTGTACGTTCGAGAGCGTGCTTGCCGTCGCCGGTGTCCGTCTCCGCCGCGAGCATGCGCTCGAGCTGGCGAGCATGCTGCGTGCCGAGGGGCACGACCAGACGGCGCGGCTGCTGATCTCGGCGATCACGAGCGGCCAGGAGTTCGTCGCGCTCACCGACGGCGACCGCGCGCGGATCCTCGCCGTGCTCGACGACCCGCCGCAGGCGCTCGTCGAGCTCCGCGCGGTGCTCTTCGGCGAGCTCAACTGGCGGCGCGAGGGCCTCGCGCCGACCTGACGGCCGGACGCGGGGCACGCTCGCGCCCGCGTACCGCGCTACCCGCCGACGTTCCTCGCCTCGTCGTCCTCGCGGCGGTCCTTGGGGCCGCCCTTCTTCTCCTCGTCGGTCGCCTCGTCGCTCTCCTCGTCGAGCTCGGCGACGTCGTCGGTGCTCTCGTCGTGATCCGACACGTCTGACCTCCGTTCGTCTGGGGCGCCTCGACGCTACCCGAGCGCGGCACCTCGACGGGGCGAGCTCCCCCGTTCGGTTCCCCCTTTGGGGCGACTGGCCGCCCCGGCCGCCGACGGATAGGACATGAGGGTGTTCCTCGCGGGGGTCCCTGTCCACAGCAGTCTCGTCGTCGAGCTCGCCCGGCTCGTGAAGGAGCCCGGGCTGACGAAGAAGCTCGAGCTCGGCGTCCAGCGCGACGTGATCGCGATCCGGCTCGACCAGGACGAGCGCGCGACGGTCCTGAAGGCGCTCGGCAACCCGCCCCCGGGGCTCGAGGACGTGCGCGACACGCTCCTCGCCCAGCAGGTCCACCGGCCCGGCGACGTCGGCGCCGCCGAGCGGGCCGCCTAGCCGGCTCCCCCCTCGCCCGACCGGCGTGCCGGTTGCGCGCGGTTATCGTCGAGCGGCATGGACTACGGACACCCGCTCGAGTTCGGCGCCTTCGTCACGCCCCTCCACGAGCGGGCCGAGGCCGTCGTCGAGCTCGCGCAGCTCGCCGAGCGGGTCGGGCTCGACCTCGTCACGTTCCAGGACCACCCGTATCAGCGGCGGTTCCTCGACGCCTGGACGCTCCTCTCGTACGTCGCCGGGCGCACCGAGCGCGTCCGGCTCGCCGCGAACGTGCTGAACCTCCCGCTGCGCCCGCCCGCGGTCGTCGCACGGGCGGTGGCCAGCCTGGACATCCTGAGCGGCGGACGCGCCGAGCTCGGGCTCGGCGCGGGCGCCTTCTGGGAGGGGATCGTGGCCATGGGCGGCACCCAGCGCACCCCGGCTGAGAGCGTCCATGCGCTCGAGGAGGCGATCGACGTGATCCGCGAGCTCTGGCGGACCGACGAGCCCGGCGGTGCGCGGTACGAGGGGACGCACTACACGCTGAGGGGGGCCTCACGTGGGCCGGCGCCGCTGCACGACGTGAGCATCTGGGTGGGCGCGCTGAAGCCGCGCATGCTCGACCTCGTCGGCCGGAAGGCGGACGGCTGGCTCCCGAGCCTGCCGTACCTCCAGCCCGGCGACCTCGCGCGCGGCAACGAGCGCATCGACGCCGCCGCCCGCTTGGTCGGCCGCGAGCCGGCGGCGATCCGCAGGCTCCTCAACGTCGCGGGGCTCGACGGGGCGCCGTCGGAGTGGGTGACGGAGCTCACCCGCCTCGCGCTGGAGGAGGGCGTGTCGGTGTTCGTCCTCATGGCGGACGACGCGACGACGATCGAGGCGTTCGCGACCGAGTTGGCACCCGCCGTGCGCGCGCAGGTCGCCGCGGCGCGCGCGTAGGCCGATGCGCCGCCGCTAGGACGGCTCGCCGTCCTCCGCCTCCCCGGTCTGCTCCCGCCGCGACTCGCTGAAGAACGACGCGAGCGAGGCCGCGACGGTGCCG
>DASTKY010000419.1:0-4809 GCA_035715495.1 Gaiella sp.
CGCGTGGCCCTGCTCGAGGTCGCCCTCCGCCACCGCGAGGGCACCGCCTCCGAACAGGGCGCGACCGAGCGCCGGCGTCGGCTCGGCCGGGCTCGACCGCAGCGCCTCGCCGATCCAGCGCCGTCCCTCGCGGATGTGACCGCGGACGAACCAGAAGCGCCACAACGCGCCCGCGATGCGGAGCAGCAGGTCCGGGGCGCGAGCGTCGCGCGCCCAGGCGAGCGCTGCGTCGAAGTTGGGGTGGTCGTCCTCGAGGCGTCCGAGCCAGAGCGCCTGCTCGGGGCCGCGGAGCTCCTCGTAGGCCCGCTCGGCGACGTCGGCGAGGTGCTCGGCGAGCCGCCGCTGCGCGGCATCGTCCTCTCCGTCCGCACGCAATCGCTCGAGCGCGTACTCGCGGATCGTGTCGAGCATCGCGAAGCGCGCCTCGCCGTCGCCGCCGCGGCGCGGGACGATCAGGCTCTTGTCGCGCAGCGACGACAGGAGCCCCAACGCCGCCCCGTCGTCACCGAGCACGGCGGCAGCGGCGTCGAGCGAGAACCCGCCGGCGAAGACCGCGAGTCGCTTCAGCGCCGCCTGCTCGTCCGGCTCGAGGAGCGTGTAGCTCCAGTCGATCGTCGCGACGAGCGTCTGCTGCCGGGCCGGCACGTCGCGCGGGCCGCCGGTGAGGAACGCGAGCCGCTGCGCGAGGCGGGTCGCGATCTCCGCGAGCGGCAGCAGCCGGACCCGCGCGGCCGCGAGCTCGATCGCGAGCGGCAGGCCGTCCAGCCGCCGGCAGATGGCGCGCATCTCCTCGATCTCCGCCGGCGTCGGCTCGGGCACGGGGCGCGCAGCCCGTGCGCGCGTGAGGAACAGCTCGAGGCCGTCGTCGTCGACGAGCGGCGGGACCGCGTACTCGGCCTCGGCCGCCACGTGGAGGCGCTCCCGGCTCGTCACGAGGACCCGTAGCCGGGGGCAGGCGGCCACGAGCTCGCCCACGAGCGGCGCGGCGGGGATCAGCCGCTCGAAGTTGTCCAGCACGAGGAGCAGCTCGCGTTCCCGGAGGCTGCGCGCGAGCGCGTCGGCGGCGGCCTCGCCCGGCTCCTCGGCGAGCCCGAGCGTCCTCGCGACGACGGCCGGGACGGTGTCCGGGTCGTCGACGCCCGCGAGCGCGACGAAGAACGCACCGTCCCCGTACGACGGGACGACCGTGCGCGCGACCTCGACCGCCAGCCGGGTCTTGCCGATCCCGCCCGGCCCCGTCAGCGTCAGCAGCGGCGTCCGCGCGAGCGCGTCGAGGATCTGCTGCGTCTCCTCGCGGCGGCCGACGAGCGGCGTGCGCGGCAGCGGCAGGTTCCCGAGCCGCTGCGCCTCCAGGGGCGGGAAGTCGAAGCCGAGGCCCGGCGCGACGAGCTGATAGAGGCGCTCGGGCCGGGGAATCCCCTTCAGGCGGTAGTCGCCGAGGTCGCGGACCTCGAAGGCGTCGCCGACGAGGTCGCGCGTCGCCTGCGAGAGCACGATCTGGCCCCCGTGCGCGCCTGCGGAGATGCGCGCTCCGCGTGTGAGGTCGACGCCGACGTAGTACCCGCCGGCCGAGAGCTCCGGCTCCCCGGTGTGGATGCCCATCCGCACCCGGACGGGCTCGTCCTCGGGCCAGTCGTGCGCCGCGAGCGCGAGCTGCCCGGCGGCCGCCCCCTCGACGGCGTCGCGAGCCCGCTGGAACGCGAAGAAGAGCGCGTCGCCCTGCGTGTCGACCTCGACGCCGCCGTGCTCGGCGAACGACTCGCGCAGCAGGCGCCGGTGCGCGGCGAGGGAGTCGTCGTACCGGACGCCGAGGAGCCGCGCGAGCCGCGTCGACCCCTCGACGTCCGTGAAGAGGAGCGTGACCGTCCCCTGCGGCAGCTCCGACATGTCGCTGCTACGAGGTCGGATCCCGCGGCAGGAGTCCGTCCCTCTCGTCGTCGTCGAGGAGGTCGACCACCTCGTCGGCCTCCAGGTCGTAGATCACGTCCCGCTTGATCGCGAGGTCCGCCCAGAAGAACTTGAGCCGGGCGAACTTGCCGTTGCCCTCGAACTTCACCTCGCCGCTCTCGTTGCCGTGCTGGAGCGCGCCGCCCGCCTGCGTGACGATGGTGGTGATGCACTGCTTGATCGTCGCGGACGAGTTGTCGGTGCCCTTGCAGCTCCGCAGCTTCGGGCTCGTCCGTGTCGAGACACGGACCCATGACCAAGGCATTTCACCGCCCCCTTTCGACGCCGAGAGAGGATCATTGGTCACGGAAGAGGCAAATGCAACTTGCGGAGCCCGTGGCGACGAGAAGGCCGCTCGGGCCGGTGTGGACGTCGATCCGCACCGGCCCCGCGACGTCGCTCCGTCGGGGTTCGCTCAGGGATCCCGGTGCTGGAGCTCGTCCCGCTCGTCGTCGTCGACGAGGTCGACGACGTCCTCCCCCTGCAGGTCGTAGATCACGTTGCGCTTGACCTCGTGGTTTTCCCACCTGAACCGAACGCGGACCCACCTCCCGTTGCCTTCGAAGTGGAGGTCCCCGACCTCGCCGCCGGCTTCACTGACGATGCCGGTGACACACTCCCTGACCCTCCCGGACGAGGTGTCCCCGCCCAGACAGTTCGCGAGCTTGGGGCTCGTCTTCGTCGAGACGCGAACCCATGACCACGCCATCACCGCCCCCTTTCGACGCCATCGCCCGGGTGATCATTGGGCAAGCAAGAGGCAAATGCAACTAGCCGGACGAGGCGTCGCCCACCGGAGCTGCGTGGGCGCGCCGCGTCAGGAGGTGTGGTGCGGCGCGCTGCTAGAGCGCCGCACCCGCGTAGGTCGCCGGCAGCGAGACCGCGCCCATCCGCTCGACCGTGTCCATCTCCACGGCAAACAGGTTGTGCAGCGGCGCCACCTCGACCTGCGGCTGGCCCTCCATGCCGTGCATCCGGAGAGCCGGGATCAGGCGGTAGTCGTAGAAGGCCTGGAAGGTCTGCTCGGTGCGCCAGATCTCCGTCACGACGAAGCCGCCGTCCTGTGCCTCCGCGGCGACGTGGAGCACCGCGCCCGCGGGAGGATTGGCGTCGAGATCCAGCGATGCGACCGCATCGTCGTACGTCTTCGTGGTGAGTCCGGGGAAGCGAGTGATGACTGCGACGGCCATGCCGAGCGTCTCCTTTCGATTGCCCTCGACCGGAGGCTAACCCGATCGAGGGTATCGATCCAGGGACGGGGAGCGCAAACAGCCTGCACGTTCCCCCGTTCGAGGGACGGTCGTGGCGCTTCCGGGGGCTACGAGGCGGCGCCGACGAGCGCGCGGGCGTAGTCGCGGGCGTCGAACGGGCGGAGGTCGTCGACGCCCTCCCCCACCCCGACGAGCTTCACCGGCAGCCCCAGCTCGTGTGCGATCGCGATCGCGACGCCGCCCTTCGCCGAGCCGTCGAGCTTCGTCAGCGCCACGCCGGTCACGCCGGCGGCCTCGGCGAACAGGCGCGCCTGCTGCACGCCGTTCTGGCCGGTCGTCGCGTCGACGACGAGCAGCGTCTCGTGCGGCGCGCCCTCGACGCGGCCCTCGATCACGCGCCGGATCTTGGCGAGCTCCTCCATCAGGTTGTCCTGGGTGTGGAGCCGCCCCGCGGTATCGACGATCACGACGTCCTTCCCCCGCGCGCGACCCGCCTCCACGGCGTCGAACGCGACGGCCGCCGGGTCGGCGCCGCGCGAGCCGCCGACGAACTCGGCGCCCGCGCGCTCGGCCCAGATCTCGAGCTGCTCCTCGGCCGCGGCCCGGAAGGTGTCCGCGGCGCCGACGAGGACGCTCCGGCCG
The DNA here is from genome assembly GCA_035715495.1 of Gaiella sp. Taxonomy (GTDB): domain Bacteria; phylum Actinomycetota; class Thermoleophilia; order Gaiellales; family Gaiellaceae; genus Gaiella. The sequence continues at coordinate 3,801 of DASTKY010000419.1, forward strand.
TGCTCGCCGAGCTTGCGGGCGAGCTTGCCGACCGTCGTCGTCTTGCCCGTGCCGTTCACGCCGACGACCAGGACGACGGTCGGCGCCTCGGACGCGACGGCGAGCGTCGGCGGCTCGCCGAAGAGCGCCTCCACCTCGTCGGCGAGCGCGTCCCCGAGGTCGGTGACCTCGCCGCGCGCCTCGAGCCGCCGGACGAGCTCGGCCGTCGAGGTCACGCCGACGTCCGCCCGGATGAGCGCCACCTCGAGCTGCTCCCACGCATCCTCCGCCGCGGGGTCGAACGAGGCGCCCAGCTCGGCGGCGAGCGCCCGGCGGCTCTTGCCGAGCGAGTCCCGCAGGCGGGCGAAGAACCCGCCGCGCTCCTCGTCGTCGTCGGCGCTCTCGGCGTCGCCGAGCAGCTCGGCCCAGGTGCGCGACATGGCGAGGAACGCTAGCGGGGGCGCCGACTCGGCCGCGGCTCAGGCGGTCGCCTGCAGCCGCTCCTCGCGCGGCAGGCGGCGCGAGACGATCTGCGAGACGCCGTCGCCGCCCATCGTCACGCCATAGAGGACGTCCGCCGCCTCCATCGTGCGCTTCTGGTGGGTGATCACCACGAACTGGGCCCGGTCGGCGTAGCGGCGGAGGAGCTCCACGAAGCGCGCGATGTTCGCGTCGTCGAGGGCGGCCTCGACCTCGTCGAGGAGGTAGAACGGGCACGGCCGCGCGAGGAAGAGCGCGAAGAGGAACGAGATCGCCCCGAGCGCCTTCTCGCCGCCCGAGAGCAGCATCAGCCGCGTGATCTTCTTCCCGGCCGGGCGCAGCTCCACCTCGACGCCCGCCTCGCCGTCGACGTCCTCCTCGTCCGGCTCGACGAGGCGCAGGCGGCCCTCGCCGCCCGGGAAGAGCGTTGCCGCGACCTCCTCGAAGTTGGCCGCGACGGCCGCGAACGTCTCGTCGAAGCGCCGGTTGACCGTCTCCGTCAGCTCGTCGCGGAGCGCCGCGAGCTCGGCGAGCGACGTCTCGAGGTCGG
>DASTKY010000420.1:0-2580 GCA_035715495.1 Gaiella sp.
TCCGTCGTTCACGTGCCCGTGCCGCACCGTGACCTTCAGTCGCATGGCGCCTCCCGTTCGCGGTCGCTTCCACGCTACCGCACCGCTCTCGCGAGGCAAACCACCTCGACGCGGGATGCGCCCGCGCGCCGGAGCGCCGTCGCGCACGCCGCCGCGGTGGCGCCGGTCGTGTAGACGTCGTCGACGACCGCGACCGTCGGGGGCGGGATCCCGGAGGCCGCGAACGCACCACGGACGTTCGTCGCGCGGTCCGCGCGCGGGAGGGCGGCCTGCCTCCGCGACGTCGTCCCGACGCGCACGAGGAGCGGTCGCAGAGGCATGTCCCAGCGGACGGCGAGCGCCGCGGCGAGGCGCGCCGCCGGCACGTGGCCCCGCGCGCGCCCGCGCTCGCGGTCGCCGGGCACGAACGTGAGCGCGGCGACCGCGGGTCGCGCCACGACCTCGACCACGAGGTCGGCGAGCATCGCGGCGAGCTCCCGGCGTCCGCGCTCCTTCCAGGCGGAGACGAGCGCGCGGGCACGGGCGTCGTAGACGAGCGCCGCGCGCGCCCGGGCGAACCCGAGCCGACGGCCGCTGCACTCGACGCAGCGCCGGACCGGCCAAGCCCCGGGGCACCCACAGCGCTCGCACACCGGCGGGGCGACGCGCACGAGGGCGTCCCGACAGGCGTCGCAGAGCGCCGTCCCCGGCAGCTCGCAGCCGGCGCACCGGGACGGGAGGAGCAGGCCGAGCACACCCATGCCCCGACCGTAGGCGAGGAGCCGTGACGGGTTCGTGCCGTCTCCGTGCCGACTTCGTGCCGGGCGGCGCGGCCGCCGGGGACGCGTCAGTCGAGGACGGAGGCGGACAGCATCTCGCGCAGGCCGTCCTGCGAGCGCTCGAGGTCGACGGGCTCCTTGATCGGGAAGAACCGCCCGCGCGACCCGCTCCGCGGCACCTCGAGGAACGTCGTCGCGAGCTCCCACGATGCGTGGTGGTACAGGTGCTCGAGCTGCACCGCCTCCCGGCCGCCGACCGACTTGCGGACGACGAGCCAGCGGAGGTCGAACGCCCGGTCGAGGGCGTCGAGCGCGAAGAGCGCGGTGTTCGTGTTGAAGACCGGGATCCGGTCCTGGTCGAAGCCGGCGGGGAACTCGGGCCCCTCGAGCAGCCCGATCCGCCCGTCCACGCGCGCTGGCGCACCGCCCAGGTCGCCCGCCTTGCGGGCGACCTCGGACGTCATGGGCCGGCCGGACGCGAGGTGGGCGCCGACGACGACGGGGTCGAGTCGCGCCCCGAGGTTGTCGACGTTCGAGACCGCCACCTGCTCGACGCCCCGCGCGCGCAGCTCGGCGAGCGTGCCGGACGCGCGGATCGTCTCGAGCAGGTCGCCGTGCCCCGGCGCGTACGGCGAGGCGCGACCGTCCTCCCCGAAGATCTCGCCCTCGCCCGTCAGGCGGAGCGAGATGCGCTGGGAGAACCAGAGCGGCTCGTCCACGGCGAGGCCGGCGACGTGGGCACGGGTCCCCTCGTCCGTTGCGAAGCTGGTCATGAGCGCGACCGGGATCCGGACTCCGAGCTCCGTCCCGAGCCGCTCCGTCTCGCCGAGCTTCCAGCCGAGGAAGCTGCGCCCGTCGAGCGCCTCGACCACGCCCTTGACGACACCGCCGAAGCGCGTCGCCATGCCGCCGGCGAGGACGACCTGGGCGACGCGCCCCGCGGCGAGCGCCTCCACCCCGGCCTCGCGGGCCTCTCGCCACGGGTCGGAGCCGGGCGGCGGCAGCGCGACGACGTCCTCTGGCTCGGGCGGGGCGACGACGCCGCCGACGGCGTTCGACGCGGCCGAGAGCGCGCCGCTCGCGACCTGCGCGCGGAGCTCGTCGAACCCGTCCGCGTCGAAGCCGAAGCGCGCGAGCAGCTCGGCCGTGCGCTCGTCGACCGCGCCGACGCTCATCGCGCGGCGGCCACCTCGCGGGGCAGGCTCGCGGCGTACGGCGCGCGGTGGACGCCGTGCTCCGTCACGATCGCCGCGACGAGCGCCGCGGGCGTCACGTCGAAGGCGGGATTGCGGGCGGGGAACCGCGCCGTCACCTCGGCGCCGTCCCGCTCCTCGATGGGGATCGCATCGCCGGTCGGCGCGTCCGGGTCGAGCGTCGTCGTCGGCGCGACGACGACGAGCGGGAGCCCGTGGTGCGCGGCGAGGACGGCGAGCGAGTACGTCCCGACCTTGTTCGCGACGTCGCCGTTCGCGGCGATCCGGTCGGCCCCGGTGACGACGACGTCGACCTCGCCGCGCCCCATGAACGACGCGGCCGCGCCGTCGACGATCACCGAGTGCGGGATGCCGAGCTGCTCGAGCTCCCAGGCGGTCAGCCGGCTGCCCTGCAGCAGCGGCCGCGTCTCGTCGACCCAGACGTGCTGGACGAGGCCCGCCTCCGCTGCGGCGCGGATCGCGCCCACCGCCGAGCCGTAGCCCGCCGTGGCGAGCCCGCCCGCGTTGCAGTGGGGGAGCACGCGCGCGCCCTCCGGGACGAGCTCGACCGCGTGCGCGCCCATGCGCCGACAGCGCTCCACCTCGTCCGCGTGGAGCGACTCGGCCCG
>DASTKY010000421.1:0-5429 GCA_035715495.1 Gaiella sp.
ACCCGACGTACTCGGGCAAGGGGACATTCCCGTTCGTCGAGTACGCGTCACGCCACGTGCTCGAGCTGCTCCCGCAGCTCCACGCGACGCGGATCCTCCGGCACTGGACGGGGCTCTGCGACATGAGCCCCGACTACAGCCCGATCATGGGCGAGACCGAGCTCGACGGCTTCCTCGTGGACTGCGGCTGGGGGACGTACGGCTTCAAGGCGGCCCCGATCACGGGCGTGACGCTCGCGGAGCTGATCGCGACCGGCCGGACGCCCGCGCTCATCGAGCCGTTCCGGCTCGACCGCTTCCACACGGACACCCTCGTCTCGGAGCTGGCGGCCGCGGCGGTCAGCCACTAGGTCCGGCGCAGCACCTGCCCGGCGCGCACGCCCGTCGGCTCGCCCCCGGCGAGCGCGACCTCGCCGTTCACGACGACCGTGTCGATCCCCGTCGCGAGCCGGCTCGGCTCGAACGTCGTCCCTTCGTCCTGCACGGCGGCAGGGTCGAACACGGCGAGATCGGCGTGCGCGCCCACCCGGAGCACGCCGCGGCCGGAGAGGCCGAGCCGCGCGGCGGGGGCCCCCGTCAGCCGGTGGACGGCCTCGGGAAGGCTCAGCACCTGCTGCTCGCGGACGCAGAACCGCAGGTACCAGGCGGCCCACGTGTACGCGCCGTGGAAGACCTGCCCCGCGAGCGGCCCGTCCGGCGCGAGCGTCGTGGCGTCGGACCCGGGCACGCAGAGCGGGTGGCCGAACGCCTCTCGCTGCTGCGCCTCGGTGTACGCGTGGATGAGCACCATCAGGCTCGCGGGGTCGGACGCCGCGCCGAGCAGCAGGTCGTAGACGGCGTCGAGCGGGTCCTGGCCGCGCTCGTCCGCGATCGCGGCGATGTCGCGCCGGGCGTAGGCGGGCCAGGCGTCGTTGTCCAGCAGCACGATCCGGCTCCAGTCGCGGCCCGCGCTGAGGATGCTCTCGTAGCCCCGGAGCCGCCGCCGCTCCTCCGCGCTCCGGAGGATCTCCTCGAGCCTCGCGGGATCCTCGAGCGCCGACGGCGGCAGCGCGGTGAGGAGGAAGGTCGTGCCGTAGAGCCGCGTGTGCATGTCGAACGCGACGTCCATGCCGGCCGCCGCCCGCTCGTCGACGAGCTCCACGCACCGCCGCGACGACTCGAGCCCGTTCCGCGGGACGAGGTGGGAGACCTGCAGGCGCGCGCCCGAGCGCTCCGCCGTCCGGAGGGCCTCCGTCACCGCGCCGTCCGCGCCCTCGTCCCGGCGGCGCGTGTGCGTGGCGTAGAGCCCGTGCCGCCGGGCGCAGACCTCGCACATGGAGACGAGCTCGTCCTCGTCGGCGCCGCGCTCGGCCGCGTACTCGAGCCCGGTCGAGTAGCCGTAGGCGCCCTGCTCGAGCGCCTCGTCGAGCAGGTACCGCATCCGCGCGAGCTCGTCGGCGCGGGCCGGGCGGTCGGCGAGGCCGACGACCGAGAGCCTGATCTGCCCGTTCGGGACGAGGCTCGCGACGTTGATCGCGGGCCGGGCCTCCTCCAGCCGCTCGAAGTACTCGGCCGCCGACGTCCAGGTGAGCGGCACGTCGGCCGAGTGCCCGTAGATCGCCTTCGGCGCGAGCTCCTTGTTCAGGAGCGGGAAGCAGCCGAAGCCGCAGTTCCCGACGACCTCGAGGGTGACTCCCTGGTGGACGGCGCTCACCGCCCGCGGATCGACGAGCAGCGTGAAGTCCGAGTGGCTGTGGATGTCGATGAAGCCGGGCGTGACGACCTTCCCGGCCACGTCGAGCTCCCGCCTCGCCTCGGGGACGTCTCCGACCGCGACGATCCGTCCCCCGTCGACGCCGACGTCGGCCCGCCGCTCAGGCCCGCCGGTGCCGTCGACGACGTCCCCGCCGCGGATGGCGAGGTCGATCACGTCGCGCCGCGGAGCTCGGCGGTCGCGCCCGCGTCCACGGCTCCGTCGGCGACGACGACGCCGTAGCGCTCGCGCGCCGCGGCGACGGACACCTTGCCGTCGAGGACGTCCTCGAGCACCGCGGCGGGGTCGCGCTCCCTGGCGGCGCCGAAGCCTCCGCCGCCGGCGGACACGTGCGTGTAGCTGTCTCCCTGGACGAGCACGTCGGCGGCCATGGGCATTGTCGGCAGTTCGCGCGTCGCCCCGCGGGAGACGACGACGTTGGCGGACGGGGCGCCCGGCTCGCCGCCGGCGAGGCCGTAGGGCGGATGGTCGCGGCGGTCGGTGCGGATCGTCAGCGTCGCGCGCTCCGCGAGCACGGTGTACTCGCGGACGTAGGCGAGCCCGCCTCGGTGTCGTCCCGCGCCCCCGGAGTCCGGCACGAGCCCGTACCGCTCGACGCGGATCGGCTGGTCGGCCTCGATCAGCTCGACGGGCTGGTTGCCGAGGTTCGCGAGCGGGTTCGAGACGCCCTCGAGGCCGTCGCGGGCGGCGCGCGCGCCCCAGCTGCCGACGAGCACCTCGGTCGTGCCGAACGGCCGCCGGTCGCGGTCGTACCCGCCGAAGGCGACGAGCGTCGGCCCGCCCTCCCCCGCGGCGATCACCCGGTCGGGCACGAGCCCGGCGAGCGCGCCCATGATCGCGTCGTAGACGCGGTAGCCGATCACGCCGCGGGCGCCGCACGCGGCGGGGAGCACCGGGTTGACGACGGTCCCCGGCGGGGCGTGGACGCGGATCGGCGCCATGTAGCCCTCGCAGTTCGGGATCTCCGCGCGCGCGATGCCGCGGAACGCGCAGTAGCACGCCGCGTAGACCATCCCGACGGGGCAGTTGATGCTCGCCTCGACCTGCGGCGAGGTTCCCTCGAAGTCGACGACGACCTCGTCCCCCGCGATCTCGACCCGCACGGTGATCGGGACCGGGACGGGGTTCTCCCCGACGCCGTCGATGTAGTCCGTGAAGGTGCGGACCCCGTCCGGCAGGGCGGCGATCTCGGCGCGCATCGTCCGCTCGGCCACGAGCTGGAGCTCGTCGGTGTAGCGGTGCGTGTCCGCGCCGTACCGCTCGACGAGTGCCGTGAGGCCGCGTTCCCCGACCCGGCAGGCCGCGAGCTGCGCCCGCACGTCGCCGAGGACGTGCACGGGCTGCCGGGTGTTGGCCTCGAGCAGGCGCCAGAGCGTCGCGTCCTCGACCCCCGCGTCGGCGAGCTTCGAGAGCGGGATCCGCAGGCCCTCCTGGTAGATCTCGGTGGCGTGCACGGCGACGCTGCCGGGCGCGATCCCGCCCACGTCGGAGTGGTGGGCCATCGTCGCCGCGTAGCCCTCGAGCGTCCCGTCGACGAAGACGGGCTTGATGACGTAGATGTCCGGCAGGTGCTGCCCGCCGCAGCCGTAGGGATCGTTGGCGATGTACACGTCGCCCGGCTTTGCATCCGGCGCGAGCTCGTCGAGCACGTGCCGCATCACGGTGGGGAACGTGCCGAGCTGCACGGCGAGCGTCAGGCCCTGCGCGACGATCCGGCCGTTGCGGTCGCACAGCGCGGTCGAGTAGTCGAGGGTGTCGCGGACGACCGGGGAGTACGCGCTCCGCATGATCACGAGCGCCATCTCGTCCGCCGTCGACGCGAGGGCGTTCTTGACGACCTCGAGCGTGATCGGGTCGACGTCAGCCAACGCGCTCCACCTCGAGGTTGCCGTGGTCGTCGACCCGTGCGGCCCAGCCGGGCGGCACGACGCACGTGGAGTCGGGCTCGTCGATCAGGAGCGGCCCGCGGCGGCTGCCGCCCAGGAGGGCCGCGCGGTTGCACACCGGGGTGTCGACGAGACCGGTCTCGGGGCCGAAGTACGCCGGGCGCGAGCCCTCGAGGGCCGGGGTTGCCCGGATCGCGGCGAGCGGGTCGTAGCGCTGGGCCGCCGTGCGCTCGAGCCGGCCGAGCACACGGATCGAGACGACGTCCACGGGATCGTCGACCGATCCGTGGCCGTAGGTCCGGACGTGCTCGGCCACGAAGTCGGCGACGAGCCTCGGGACGTCGACGTCCCCGGCGGGGACCGGCACCGTCAGCTCGTACGCCTGGCCGGCGAAGCGGACGTCCGCGTACCGCGAGACCGTGACCGCCGCGTCCCCGTCGCGCGCGAGGTGCGCGGCCGCCTCGCCCTCGATCTCCGCGAACGCCGACTCGAGCCGCGCGGGCTCGAGCTCCTCGCCCCGCAGCAGCAGCGTCCGCACGACCTCGTGCTCCGTGTCCGAGAAGAGGAGCCCGAGCGCGCTGAAGACGCCCGGGGCGGGCGGGACGAGCACGCGGCTCATGCCGAGGGCGCGCGCCACCTCGACGCCCGTGAGCGGCCCGTTGCCCCCGAAGGCGCAGAGGGTGAAGTCGCGCGGGTCGCGGCCGCGGTAGGTCGTCACGGCCTTCACCGCACGCGTCATCGTCGCGACGGCGAGCTGCAGGATCCCGTGGGCCGCAGCGACGACCGGCCGTCCGAGCGGCGCCGCGATCCGGTCGAGCGCCGCATGGGCCAGGCCGGGGTCGAGCGTGATCGCGCCGCCGCCGAGCCGGCTCGCGCCGAGGTACCCCAGCACGAGCAGCGCGTCCGTGAGCGTCGGCTCGTCGCCGCCGATCCCGTAGCAGGCCGGCCCCGGGTCGGAGCCCGCGCTCCGCGGGCCGACGCTGACCGACCCGACCGCGTCGAGCGCGACGATGCTGCCTCCGCCCGCCCCGATCTCCGAGACGTCGATGAACGGCAGCTTGATCGGATGGCCGCCGCCCTTGACGAGCTTGCTCGAGAGGTTGATCCCGGCCCCGACCTCGTACTCGGTCGTCCGCACGGGCAGCCCGTCCTCGACGAGCGCGGCCTTCGCCGTCGTCCCGCCCATGTCGAGCGAGATCAGCTGGCTCCGGCCGGTGAGGCGTCCGAGGTAGCTGCACGCCATGACGCCGGCCGCGGGGCCCGACTCGATCAGGTGCGCGGCCCGCCGCTCGGCCGTCTCGGGCGCGAGGGTGCCGCCGCTCGACTGCATCACGTCGAGCCGCCGTTCCAGACCGACCTCCTCGAGCTTCTCCACGAGCGAGCCGAGGTAGCGCGCGATCGCCGGCCCGACGTAGCCGTTGACGACCGTCGTGGACGTCCGCTCGTACTCGCGGATCTCGGGGAGGATCTCGGAGGAGCGCGTCACGTAGACGTCCTCGCCGACGGTCTCCCGGACGATCGCCTCGACGCGGCGCTCGTGCGCGTCGTCGGCGTACGCGTGGAGGAGCGCGATGGCGACCGCGTCGACCTTCTGGTCGCGGATCTCGCGCGCTGCGGCGCGGACGCTCTCCTCGTCGAGGTCGACCCACCGCTCCCCGCGCGGCCCCAGCCGCTCCCGGACCTCGTAGCGCAGGCGGCGCGGCACGAGCGGCGGCGGCACCTCGTACTGGATGTCGTAGAGGACCGGGATGCGCAGGCGGCGCATCTCGAGCACGTCGCGGAAGCCCTCG
>DASTKY010000422.1:0-9064 GCA_035715495.1 Gaiella sp.
CACGAGCGCCGCCGCGAGGTCGAGCCGCCGGCGCATGCCTCCCGAGTACGTCTTCGCCACGCGGTCGCCCGCGTCGTCGAGCGCGAACTGGACGAGCAGCTCGTCGGTCCGTCGACGTGCCTCCGCGCTGGGCAGCTGGTACAGCCGACCGAACATCCAGAGGTTCTCGCGGCCGGTGAGGTTCTCGTCGACCGCCGCGTACTGGCCGGAGAGGCCGATCAGCTTGCGCACGCCCTGCGCGTCGCGCGCGACGTCGAGGCCGCCCACGCTCGCGCGGCCCTCGTCCGCCTTCAGGAGTGTGGCGAGGATCCGGACGGTCGTCGTCTTGCCGGCGCCGTTCGGGCCGAGGAGGCCGAGCACCGTGCCCTCCTGCACCTCGAGGTCGACGCCGTCGAGTGCACGGACCTCGTGCGACCGCGAGCGGTAGACCTTGACGAGCCCCTCCGCCTCGATCGCAGCCATCGGGCCAGGCTAGTGATCGACCGGCGCGGCCCGCCGGGGGAACCGCCGGTGCTCAGCGCTCGTAGGTCGTGAGCTCGATCATGTTCCCGTCGGGGTCGGGAAGGTAGATCGAGAGTGCGTTCCCATGGTCCTCCGCCCGGAACGGGACGCCCGCACCCGTGAGGAGGCCGCGGGCCTCCTCCAGGCCGTCGGCCGTGAGCATGAACGCGACGTGGCGGACGCCGGACGACTCGGGCGCGCGCGCCGGCGACTCGACCTCCGACTGGAAGAGCGCGATGCACGCACCGAACGAGCCCATGAAGACGGGCTCTGCGTCCCCTGACGGCTCGTTCCTCTGCGCGAGCCCGAGCGTGTCGCGGTACCAGGCGATCGACGCCGGACGGTCGCGGGCGTTGATCGACACGTGGTCGAGGCGCTGCAGCTGCACGGTGGGGTTCTAGCGGAGCGCGACGCGGGCCGCACGCGGAGCAGTAGCCTCGCGGTGATGCGCGACGAGCTCGACCGCAAGGCGATGGCCACGCTCTCGGGCGGCCATCTGGCGGTCGATTTCGCGTCGGGCGCCGTCCCGGCGCTCCTGCCGTTCTTCGTCCGCGAGTTCGACCTCAGCTACACGGCCACGGCGGCGCTGATGCTCGCGGTGCTCGCGTCGTCGTCCTTCGTGCAGCCGCTCTTCGGCCTCTGGTCCGATCGGCGGGGCGCGGCCTGGCTGCTGCCGGGCGGGATCGCGCTGGCGGGCGTCGCGACCGGGCTCGCCGCCGTCGCGCCGACCTACGTCCTCGTCCTCGTGCTCGTCTTCCTGGGCGGGATCGGGATCGCCGCGTACCACCCGGAGGGGGCGAAGTTCGCCGCGTACGTGAGCGGCCGGAAGCGCGCGTCGGGCATGTCGTACTTCAACATCGGCGGCAACACGGGCTACGCGCTGGGGCCGATCGTCGTCACCCCGCTCGTGCTCTGGCTCGGCCTCACGGGCGGGCTCGTGGCGATGCTCCCCGTCGTGCTCGTGGCGGTCTTGCTCCTGCGCGCGCTCCCGGCCCTCGAGCGACGCGTCCCGGCGCGGGTCGAGCGCCACGACGAGGGCGCCGGAGAGGACGACGTGCGAGCCATGACGCTGCTCGCCGGGGTGATCGCGCTCCGGAGCGTCGCGTGGTTCGGCCTGCTGACCTTCGTGCCGCTCTGGGTGATCGCGAACGGCGGCACGGAGGGCGCGGGCAACCGCGAGCTGTCCCTGATGCTCGTCGCGGGCGCCGTCGGCACGCTCGTGCTCGGGCCGGTTGCGGACCGGATCGGGCTGCGCCGCACGCTCGTCCTCACGCAGGCCGCGCTCCCGCTCCTGATGGTCACGTACGTCCAGGTCGGAGGCGTTCCGGGAACGGTCGCGCTGATGCTCGTCGGGCTCTGCGTCGTCGGGACGTTCGGGATCACGATGGTCCTGAGCCAGCTCTACCTCCCGCGGCACGTCGGGATGGCGAGCGGTCTCTCGGTGGGGCTGGCGATGGGGCTCGGCGGCATCGCGGCGGTGGCGCTCGGCGCCCTCGCGGACGTGATCGACCTCGAGACGGCGCTCTACGCCGCCGCCGCGGCGCCCGCGCTCGGCTGCCTCCTCTGCCTCCTGCTCCCGCGACCCGCCGCCTGGCCCGGCCGCGCCGTCGCCGCGCCGACCGTCTAGAGTTCGATTGAACCGTCAGTCAACGAGGAGGAACGGATGACCGCACAGGAGTTCTTCGCGTCCCTGCCCGAGCGGGCCGACCCGGCCAAGACCGCGGGCATGCAGAACACCTACGTGTTCGACGTCCAGGACGTCGGCCAGTGGACGGTCTCGGTCGACGACGGCACGGTCTCGGTCACCGAGGGCGCCGGCGAGGCCGACTGCACGATCACCGCGAGCGAGGAGACGCTCGTGAAGATCGCGAAGGGCGAGGCGAACCCCACGACCGCCTACATGACGGGCAAGCTCAAGATCCAGGGGGACATGGGAGCCGCGCTGAAGCTCCAGAAGCTGTTCTGATTCCTGTTCGCCAAGCAGGATTCCGCATTCGCGGAATCCTGCGGCTCGATCCCTCGCCTGCGGCGAAGGCAGCTCCCTGAAGGCGTCCCGCTTCGCGGGCCGCCACCGCCTCGTTGCCATGCGTCGCTGGTTCGCTGGTGCGGGCGCAACTGCCTCGTTGCCATCTGCCTCGTCGACCGGATGCGTCGTCCGCAGACTGGTGTAGGCTCGCGCGCGTGCCGCTGATCGTCCGTGCGCTGATCCACTGGGCCCTGAACGTCCTGGCCCTCCTGGTCGCGGACTGGGCGTTCGACGGGTTCTCGATCGAGCGCTGGGGGCCCGTCCTGCTCGCCGGCGCCGTGCTCGGCCTCGCGAACGTCTTCCTGAAGCCGCTCGTGACGTTCATCGCGCTGCCGCTGATCCTGCTGACCTTCGGCATCGCGTACTTCTTCGTGAACGTCGTGATGCTGCTCTTCACGGAGTGGGTCACGCCCGACTTCTCGATCGACGGCTTCTGGACGTACGTCGGCGCCACGATCGTGATCTGGCTCGTCAACTGGCTCGGGTCGCTCGCGGTCGCCGCAGTCCTCGACGACGACTAGCTCGTAAGGAAGCTCTGAAGACGGGCATGGCCGCGTCCGCAGAGGGGTAGCCTCGTCGCGGTGAGCCGCGTCCTCCTCCTGCCGGCCGCCGTCGCGCTCACCGTCCTCGCGCTGGGCACGGCGTCAGCTCCCGCCTCGCCCAACCTGCGCGTCGGGATCGCCGACGACGCGTGGCTCGCGTTCGGGCCGGGCGAGCTCGGGGAGCGCGCCGAGCGGCTCAGCGGAATGGGGGTCGAGGTCGCCCGGGTGACGATCGACTGGCGCGCGGTGCAGCCGTCGCGCACGACGTTCGCGTGGGAGCAGACCGACGCGCTGCTCGAGGCGCTTCGCGGCGCCGGGATCACGCCGGTCGTCGCGATCTGGGGGACGCCCGCCTGGGCGAACGGGGGCGGCGGGCCGAACGTCGCCCCGCGCACGGGCGCCGTCTTCGCCACCTTCGCCCGCACCGCCGCGCAGCGGTACCCCTGGGTGCGCCACTGGATCGTCTGGAACGAGCCGAACCAGCGCCGCTGGCTGAACCCGCCGTCGCCGGTCATCTACGTCACGCGCCTCCTCAACCCGGCCGCGCTCGCGATCAAGGCCGTGATCCCGAACGCCGCGATCGCAGGCGGGTCGACCGCGCCGCGCGGCAGCCGGGGCGGCGTCTCGCCGGTCGAGTTCATCCGCGCCATGGGGCGCGCGGGCGCGCGGCTGGACGCCTACGCCCATCATCCCCATCCGCTCTCGCCCTCCGAGACGCCCTCGACGGGCGGCTGCGAGCGGTGCACGACGATCTCGATGGCGACGCTGGAGCGCCTGCTCGACGAGACCCGCAAGGCGTTCGGGCGGCGGACGCGCGTCTGGCTGACCGAGCTCGGCTACCAGACGAACCCGCCCGACCGCATCCTCGGCGTCAGCTGGGCCCGCCAGGCCCGGTCGGTCGCCGAGGCGCAGTACCGCGCGTATGCCGCGAGCAGGGTCGACCTCCTGATCCAGTACCTCGTGCGCGACGAGCCACGGACCGCGGCCTGGCAGAGCGGCCTCGAGACGACCACGGGGCGCGTCAAGCCGTCGCTCGCGGCCTTCACCCTGCCGCTCGTGCAGGTCTCGCGGAACGGCGCGGCGACCCGGCTCTGGGGCCAGGTGCGTCCCGGCACGGGCGCCCGCCCGTACGTGCTCCAGCGGCGCGTCGGCACGACCTGGCGCTCGCTCGGAGGGGGCACCACGACGGGCCGCGGCCACTTCACGCGCACCGTGCGGGCGGAGCCGGGGACGCGCCTGCGCCTCTGGGACCCCACCACCCAGACCGCCGGCGCGGTGCTCGTCGTCGGCTGAACGAGCGGCGTACTACTCCCGGCTGGCACCACGACCACGCGCGTCCGGCGTCGTCCGTCGCCTAGGCGTCCGGGTCCGGGGCCCACGAGGGCCGCCGGCGGTCGAGGAACGCGCGCAGCCCTTCCTGCCCCTCCTCGCTCGTGCGCCGCTCGGCGATCAGGCGGGCGGTCTCCGGCCCGTCAGGGCGGTCGAGCACCAGCCGCTTCGCGTGTCGTGCCGCCCGGGGCCCCGCGGTCGCGAGCTCGTCGAGCACGTGCCGCACCGCGGCGTCGAGGTCGTCAGCGACCTCGTGGACGAGTCCGATCCGGAGCGCGGTCTCGGCGTCGAACCGCTCGCCGGTGACGAACAGGCGGCGCGCCGCGCTCTCGCCGATCCGGCGCAGCGCGAACGGCGAGATCACGGCGGGCACGATCCCGAGCTTCACCTCCGAGAACGCGAAGACCGTCCCGCGCCGTGCGATCGCGATGTCGGCGCACGCGACGAGCCCGATGCCCCCGCCGAGCGCATGTCCGTGCACCGCCGCGACGACGGGCGCGCGGCAGCTGTCGACGGCCTCGAACATGCGGCGCATCGCGTTCGCGTCCGCGACGTTGGCCTCGAGGTCGAGGTCGGCCGACGCGCGCATCCACTCGACGTCCGCGCCGGCGCAGAAGCTCGCGCCGTCGCCCGCCAGGACGACGGCGCGTGCCGTGCCGACGTCGACGAACGCCTCCGAGAGCTCGGCGATCAGCGCCGCGTCGAACGCGTTCCGCGTCTCGGGCCGGGCGAGCGTGACGCGGAGGACGTCTCCGTCGCGTTCGATCCGGAGCGCTCCCACGCGCCAGAGCCTATGGTGTCGCCGATGGCCGCGAAGCGGTTCACGGTCGATCTCCAGCGGGTGGGGAAGACGGCGACCTCGTTCACGGTCCCGTTCGACCTGGAGGAGGCGTTCGGCCGCCCGCGGCCGCCGGTCGAGGTCACGATCCGGGGCCATACCTGGCGGACGACGCCCGGGGTCTACGACGGCGTCGGGCACGTCGTCGTCAACCGCGCGGTCAAGGCGGCGACCGGGATCGACGCGCCCGGCCGCGTGCGCGTCGAGATGGCGCTCGACACCGAGCCCCGCGCGGTCGTCGTGCCGCGCGACCTGCGGCGGGCGTTGACGAACGCGCCCGACGCCCGTGACGCCTTCGCGCGGCTCTCGTACAGCCACCAGCGCGAGTACGTCCAGTGGGTCGAGGAGGCGAAGCGGCCCGAGACCCGCGAGCGGCGCATCCACGGGACGGTCGAACGCGTGCTCGAGGGTCGCGCGCTCCGCTGATGGCCCGCCTCCGCGGCGCGATCGCCGCCGCCTCGACGCCGCTCGCCGACGGCGGGGCGGCCCTCGACGAGGCGGCGTTCCGGCCGTACGCCGACTTCCTCGCCGGTGCGGCGCTCGACGGCGTGCTCGCGTTCGGCACGAACGGCGAGGCCGTCCTGCTCTCGACGGACGAGCGCCGCCGCGGCCTCGAGCGCTGGCTCGAGGCGGTCGAGGGCCGCATGCTCGTCGCGGCGCACTGCGGTGCGCAGACGACCGCCGACACGGTCGCGTTGGCCGCGCACGCTGCCGAGGCGGGCGCCGACGCGGTCGCAGTGATCGGCCCGCCGTACTTCAAGCTCGACCCGCCCGCGCAGCGCGCGCACCTGCTCGCCGCCGCGGCGGCCTGCGCGCCGCTCCCGTTCTACGTGTACGAGTTCGCGGCGACCGCCGGGTATGCCTTCGACCTCGCGATGCTGGCGCGCCTCCGCGAGGAGGCGGAGAACGTCGTCGGGATGAAGGTCTCCGACACGCCCTGGGACGCGTTCGAGCGCTACGTGCTCGACGGCTTCGACATCTTCGTCGGCCCGGAGGCGCTGATCCACCGGGGGCGCGAGGCGGGCGCCGTCGGCGCCGTCTCCGCGCTTGCCTCGGCATTCCCGGCCGAGGTCGCGGCGGTCGTCCGCGAGCCCAGCGAGGAGGGTGCCGCGCGACTGGGCGAGCTGCGGGGCCGGGTCGAGTCGTTCCCACGTCACGCGGCGCTGAAGCGGATCGTCGCCTGGAAGGGCGTCGCCCTCCGACCCGACGTGCGTCCGCCGCTGCGGGATCTCGACCCAGACGAGGTCGCGCGGCTCGAGGCATGGCTGGCAGACGGCACGTCGTAGCCGGGGCGGGCGTCGTGGGGGCGTCGATCGCCTATCACCTCGCTGCCGCCGGGGCCGACGAGGTCGTGCTCGCCGACGTGGCGACGGTCGCCTCGGGCGCGAGCGGCAAGGCGCTGGGCGGCGTTCGGCAGCAGTTCTCCTCGGCCCCCGAGGTGAAGCTCGCGCGCGAGAGCGTCGCGTTCTTCCGCTCGCTCGACCCCGAGCTCTTCACGCCCGTCGGCTACCTCTTCCTCGCGACGACCCCCGAGGGGGTGGAGGAGCTCGAGCGTCGGCGTGAGGTGCAGGCCGAGCTCGGCGTCCCGGTCGAGCAGGTCGACGCGGGCCGGGTCGCGGGGCTCGAGGTGGGCGACGTGCGGTCGGCGGTCTTCTGTGGGGAGGACGGGACTGCGGACCCGGGCGGCGTCACGCGCGAGCTCGTCCGGCGCGCCGTGAACCTCGGCGTCGAGGTGCGGGAGCACACGGACGCGCTGGAGCTCGAGGCGGACGTCCTCGTGCTCGCGACGGGCGCGGCGTCGGCGCCGCTCGCGGCGAAGCTCGGCCTCGAGCTCCCGGTGCGACCGCTCGTCCGGCAGCTCGTCGAGACGGAGCCGGTGCCGGGGCTGCCCGACGACCTGCCGCTCGTCGTCGAGGCCGAGAGCGGCTTCCACTTCCGGCGCCGGGGCGCCGGCCTCGTCCTCGCGATGCCGGAGGAGCGGCTGCGCTGGAGCACCGACGAGGCGGTGGACGACGAGCTCACCGGCGACTGGCTCGCGCGCGCCGCACGGCGCTACCCGGCCGCCGCCGGCGTCCCCGTCGCGCGCGCCTGGGCGGGCCTCTACGACATGACGCCCGACGCGCACCCGCTCCTCGGCGAGGTCGCGGACGGCGTCTATGCGGCCTGCGGGTTCTCGGGCCACGGGTTCATGCAGTCCCCGGCCGTCGGGCGGATCGTGGCCGACGAGCTGCTCGGACGCGACCCGGGGTTCGACCTCGCGCCCTACCGGCCGTCGCGCTTCGCCGGCGGGGCGGTGTTTCCCGAGACCGCGATCCTCTAGAGGAGGTCGAACTCCTCGTAGAGGTCGGGCTCGCGCCCGAGGAGCGCGCGCAGCTCGTCGAGCTGGCGCGGCGGCGGCTCGTCGTCCTCCGCATGGAGGACGGCCCCGACGCGCTCGGCCGCCTCGTTGACGAGGAGGACGCTCGGCCGGTCGAGCGGCTCGAGCGCGTCCAGCCGGTCCCGCAGCTCCTCGATGCCGATGCCCGCCTCGTCGAGGCGCCAGAGGACGACGCGGACGATCATTCGTCGTCGGGCAGCTCGAACGGCTCGTAGACCCCGCCCGGCACGCCGCCGATCACCAGGAACGACATGCCGCCTGGGCCTGCCGTCGGGCGCCGGCGCGATTCCGGCGGCACGAGCACGTAGCGGCCCGGCTTCATCTCGAGCGCCTCGCCGTCGACCTCGAGCGTGCCGCCTCCCTCGAGCGTGAGGTAGACCTCCTCCTGCCCGGTCGCCGTCTCGTCGTGCTCGGCCCCGACCTTGTCCGGCGGGAAGTCGATCTGCGTGAAGCCGAAGGCGGTCGCCCCCAGGTGCTGACGGACGAACCTGAACGTCCCCCAGCGGTACGGGACGTCCTCGACGTCGACGAGCGCGTATCCCATGATCCCTCCGATTCCAGGCTGTCGCGCCCGATCGTACGACGCCCTAGACTCGCCTGCGTGGAGGTCATGAGCTGGAGCGACACCGAGGTCGAGCAGCTGAGCGCGGGGATCGGGCGCCAGATGCTGAACGGCGAGGCGATGACGCTCGCGCGCGTCATCCTCGCCGCGGGCGCCGTGGTCCCCGACCACCACCACGACAACGAGCAGATCGCGAACGTCCTCTCCGGGCGACTGCGGTTCGTGATCGGCGACGAGGAGCGCGAGGTGATGGCGGGCGAGAGCGTCCTCATCCCGGGCGGTGTGTCGCACCGCGTCGAAGCGCTGGACGACTCGGTCGTGCTCGACGCCTTCGCGCCGCGCAGGGAGGACTGGCTCCGCGGCGACGACGCGTACCTGCGCGGCTGACCGCGGCGCCGTGAGCGACGACCTCGACCCGCTCGAGCAGCACCTGCTCGAGGGGCTGCGGGCGCTGGAGCGCGCCGGTGACGGGCCCGAGCCGCCGCGGGAGGCGGAGCTCGCCTGGACGGCGGGTGTCGAGAGCCGGGCGGTCGACCACGCGGCCAGGTGGCTCCAGACCAGGAAGCTCGGCTTCTACACGATCGGCTCCGCCGGCCACGAGTCGAACGCGCTCGTCGCCCTGGCGCTCCGGACGACCGATCCCGCGCTGCTCCACTACCGCTCGGGCGGCTTCTATCTCGCCCGCGCGGCCCAGGCCGGCAGGGATGGGGTCTGGGACGTGCTCCTGGGGATGGCGGCCGCCGAGGACGAGCCGATCGCGGGCGGCCGCCACAAGGTCTTCGGGCACCCCGACCTCGCCGTCCTGCCGCAGACCTCCACGATCGCCTCGCACCTGCCGCGCGCCGTCGGGATCGCGTTCGCGATCGAGCGCGCGCGGGAGCTCGGCGTC
>DASTKY010000423.1:0-2668 GCA_035715495.1 Gaiella sp.
CGGGCCGTCCGCGTCCGCCCGGGCGCCCGGCGGCGACACCCGTAGACTGGGCGCATGAGCGCTCCCTCGGACGACGAGACGCGGCCCGTCTCCGAGCTCCTCCTCGCCGGCATCGGCTGGGCGAGCCTCGGGCTCGAGGCCGCCGACGAGGTTGCCGACGACCTCGCTCGCCGCGTCGGCGTCGATCGCGAGTCGATGCGAGGCGCGGTCCGCGACACGGTGACCGCGTGGCGCCAGGAGCTCGACCGCCTCGGGGACCGCCGGGACGAGGCGGTGGAGCGCGGGCTCGCACGGGCAGGCCTCGCACGGCGCGAGGAGGTCGAGGATCTCGCGCTGCGCGTGGCGCAGCTCGAGCACCGCCTGCGCCTGCTCGAGCGCGACGACGCGTAGTCCGTGAGCGAGGCGCCGCAGCGGAGCTTCGCGCGCGTCACCGAGATCGGCCGCGTCGCGACCCGGCACGGCTTCGGCTACCTCCTCGACCGGCGCAAGGCGGAGGCGCAGCCCGACGCCGACCGCGGGCGGAGGCTCCGCGAGATGCTCGACGAGCTCGGGCCGACGTTCGTGAAGTTCGGGCAGCTGCTGTCGACCCGGCCCGACCTCGTCCCGCCGGACATGATCGCCGAGCTCCGGAAGCTCCAGGACGAGGTGTCGCCGTTCCCGATCGAGGACGTCGAGCGCGTCGTCCAGGCGGAGCTCGGGCTGACCATCGAGCGGGCGTTCCTCGACTTCGAGGAGAAGCCGATCGCGGCGGCGTCGATCGGCCAGGTGCACCGCGCGACGCTGCCGAACGACGCGGAGGTCGTCGTCAAGGTGCAGCGGCCGACCGCGCCCCGGCAGATCGAGTCCGACCTGCGGCTGATGGCGTCGGCGGCCCGCGTCGTGCGCGAGCGCGTCCGGCAGCTCGACTTCATCGACGCGAACGAGCTCGTCGACGAGTTCGGGCGCTCGATCCGGCTCGAGCTCGACTACCAGCAGGAGGCGCGGAACGCCGAGACGTTCCGGCGGAACTTCGCGGGCGACGAGCGGATCGCCGTCCCGCGCGTGTGGTGGCGCTACACGACGAACAGGCTCCTCACGCTCGACCGCCTGCACGGCGTCCACGTCCGCGACCTCGACCTGGAGACGTGGGAGCCCGATGAGCGGCGGGCGCTCGCGTACACGATGACCGACGCGTGGATGACGATGATCTTCCGGCACGCGTTCTTCCACGGCGACCCGCATCCCGCGAACATCCTCCACCTCGAGGACGGGCGCCTCGGCCTCGTCGACTTCGGGCTGGCGGGGAGGCTCACTGAGACCGACATGGCCCGGCTCACGCGGCTCTTCGTCGACGCGGCGACGGAGAACGTCGACGCGCTCCCGCGGCGGCTCGCGGAGCTCGGCGTCCGGTACCCCCGCGAGCGCGAGGACGAGCTGCGGTCGCGGCTCGAGGAGCTCTACTACCGCTACTACGGCTCGCGGCTCTCGGACATCGACCCGGTCGAGGCGATCCGCGAGGGGCTCGCGCTCATCTACGGGATGAACCTGCGGCTCCCGACCCGGTTCGTGATCCTCGACAAGGCGATCGCGACGCTCGGGGCGGTGGCCGCCGAGGTCTACCCCGAGTTCAACGTCTTCGAGGTGGCGAAGCCGTACGCGCGGCAGCTCGTCGCGGAGCGGCTCTCGCCGCGCCGGCTCGCGATGCGCGCGCAGCGGGAGGCGCAGGAGCTGACCGAGATCGCGCTCGAGATGCCGCGGCAGCTGCACGACGTGCTCAACGAGATGCGCGACGGGGAGTTCCTCGTGCGGATCTCGAACCCCGGCGTCGACGACCTGGCGCACCACATCGACGTCTCCGTCAACCGGATCGCCGTCTCCCTGGTCATCCTCGGCGGGCTCGTCGGCTCGTCGCTGATCGGCGTGCTCGCCGAGAACGGCCCGCACGTCCTCGGCCTCCACCTGCTCTCGGTGGTCGGCTTCATCCTCTCGGGCGTGTTCGGGGTCTGGCTGCTCTGGGGCGTGATGAAGAGCGGTCGCCTCTAGGGGCGGCGCCTCAGGGGACCGGGAGCGACTCGACGACGCCGCTGACGGTCAGCCCGGGCTCCGGGCCGCCGGCGATCACCCAGACGCGCCCGCCGTGCGCGACGACCCCGAGGCCGTGCCGCGGGGTGGGGAGGTCGGGCAGACGCTCCCAGCGCCTCGCCGTCCGCCCGAGCGACCAGACCGAGCGGTTGGTGCCGGCGGGCGACTCGCCGCCGACGGAGACCACCCGGCCGGCGACGGCCGCGGCCCCGGTGCCGCCGCGCGGGTCGGGGAGGTCGGGCAGCCGCGTCCAGCGGTTCCGGGCGGGCTCGTAGGCCTCGACGACGGCGAGGTTCGTGTCGTACCCGGCGAGGCGCCCACCCAGCGCGTAGACGCGGCCGCCGAGCGCCGTCGCGGCAAGATGCTCGCGCGGCCGCGGCCCCCGCACCGTCCGCCAGCGCAGGGTGCGCAGGTCGAGCGAGAGCGTCGTCCGGGCGAGCCCCGACCCCGTGCGGCCGCCGACGACCCAGACGCGCCCGTCGGCCGTGGCCGCGGCGGCCGCTGCTGCGCGCTCCTCCGGCGGCCGCGGCAGCGTCCGCCAGCGCGAGCCGTCGTAGAGGAAGGCCGCCCGGAGCGGCTCGCGATCGGGTCCGTACCCGCCGACGAC
>DASTKY010000424.1:0-2365 GCA_035715495.1 Gaiella sp.
GCTGGCGAACCAGGATGCTCAGCCGCGATAGCGGCTGAGTGCGGCCTCGGCGACGTCGCCGGCGAGAATGTCCGCGCGCCGGCCCGGGCCGAAGGAGCGATACGTGAGCACCGCGGCGGAGGCGATCCCGCCCGGCCAGACGACCAGGCCCGCGTCGTGCCGGGCGGCGTCGATCCAGCCCGCCTTGTGCAGGACGAGGACGGCCGCGCCGCCGTGCATCGCGCGCCCGAGCTTGCTGTGGACCTGCACGTGGGCGAGCAGGTAGAGGAGGTAGCGCGCCTCGGCGGCGTCGAGCCCCGCCCGCGTCCCGGCGAGCGGCCCGAGGCCCGCGCTCGCGAGCCAGACCGTCCGGTGGAGCTGCGCGAGGTCGGCCGCCGTCGTCGCCTTGCCGACGCCCCACGCCGGCTGGTCGACGACGTTCAGCGGGACGCCTCGCGCCGTCGGCTCGCGGACGGCGTCGAGGGACGTGCCGATCAGGTACCCGCCGTACATCTCGGTGCGCTCGAGCCCGATCGACCGCATCAGCGAGTTGACGAGGCTCCCGCCGCCGCTCGTCGAGCCGCCGAGCGAGACGAGCATCGAGTTCGCCGCCGCGTTGTCGGACGCGAGCAGCATCGACCGCAGGAGGCGGTCGGAGGAGCTCCCCGGTGCCGGCGCCCCGGCGCCCGCGCGCGCGAGATAGGTGACGGCGATCGCGAGCTTCAGCGTCGAGGCGGCGGGGAACGTCGCACTGGCGTTCCAGGCGGCGGCCTGGCCCGTGCCCAGGTTCTCGACGTAGACCCCGGCGGCGCCCGGGAAGGCGGCGACGAGCCGCCGCACGCGGTGCTGGAGCGCCTCGTCGAGCCGCGGCGCCCGGAGCCGCGGCCGGGCGGCGCGCGGCAGGCCGAGGACGTGGCGGACCGTGCGGCCCGCCCGGCGGCCGCGGCCGTCGACGGTCTCGACGCGGACGCTCACCTCGCGGAGGGGGAGCGGGACGTCGAGCGTGAACGACCGGCCCGCGAGCTCCCGCTTGCCGACGATCCGGCCGTCGACCCTGACGACGACGCGGGTCGCGCCCGGCGCGGCCCGACCGCTGACGAGCCCGTACGACGCCTGGAACGGCGCGGGCCGCTCGATCACCGGGGGTGCCGGTGGAGGCGGCGGGGTCGCGGTCACGGGCGAACCGTAGCCTTCCCCTCGTCGTGCCGATCCTCGCCCATCTCGACCTCGACGCCTTCTTCGCCGCGGTCGAGGAGCTGGAGGACCCGTCGCTGCGGACGAAGCCGCTCGTCGTCGGCGGCGACCCGCGCGGCCGGGGCGTCGTCGCCACTGCGAACTACGTCGCGCGCCGGTACGGGATCCGCTCGGCGATGAGCGCCGCGGAGGCGCTCCGCCGCTGCCCCGAGACGGTGTTCGTGCGCCCGCGCCACGCGCTCTACCGCGAGTACTCGCGGGCGGTGTGGAGCGCAATCGAGGAGGTCGTCCCCCGCGTCGAGCGCACCGGGATCGACGAGGGCTACCTCGACCTGGGCAGCGTCGTCGACTCGTTCGACGGGGCGCGGGGCCTCGCCGAGGCCGTGCGGGTCGCCGTCCGCGGCGCGACCGCGCTCTCGTGCTCGCTCGGCGTCTCGACGTCCAAGGTGGTCTGCAAGGTCGCCTCGGACCGCCGCAAGCCCGGCGGGATCACGGTCGTGCCGCCGGGGCGCGAGGCCCGCTTCCTCGCCCCGCTGCCGAGCCGCATCCTGCCCGGGGTGGGGCCGCGCGCCGAGGAGCGGCTCGCCGCGGCGGGCGTCCTCACGATCGGCGCGCTCGCCGCGCTCGGCGACGACGAGCTCCGCGCCGTCCTCCCGGGCCAGGTCGGGCGGCTGCTCCGCGACCGGGCCCGCGGGATCGACCCCCGCGACCTCGAGCTCGAGTCGGAGCGCATCTCGATCTCGACCGAGGAGACGTTCGACCGCGACCTCACCGACCGGTCGGCGCTCCACGCCGAGCTGCGCCGGATGGCGGCGGACGTCGCGCAGTACCTCGGCCGCGACGGCCTCTCGGCGCGGACCGTGACGACGAAGCTGCGCTACTCGGACTTCTCGATC
This sequence comes from Gaiella sp., assembly GCA_035715495.1. Taxonomy (GTDB): domain Bacteria; phylum Actinomycetota; class Thermoleophilia; order Gaiellales; family Gaiellaceae; genus Gaiella. The sequence goes on from DASTKY010000424.1 coordinate 2,070, forward strand.
CGGTCGCGCTCGACCACGCTGCCCACGCCGATCGACGAGGCCGAGCGGATCGGCGACCTCGCGTGCGCCCTCCTCGACCGCGGCCTCCGCGACCGGCCGGGCGCGCTCCGGCTCGTCGGCGTCGGCGTCTCGGGGCTGACCGCGGTACGCCAGCTGACCTTCGACGAGCTCTGAGCCTCGGCCGACTACGGGACGCGCAGCAGCGGGCGCGTCAGACACGTCGGCCCGCCGTCGCCCTTGCGCGAGATCTCGTCCCCGCGGTACGTGACGACGTCGACCCCGGCGCGCTCCAGGCG
>DASTKY010000425.1:0-8085 GCA_035715495.1 Gaiella sp.
CGTCCCGCACGAGCAGCTCGGCAAGATCTCGCGCTACATCGGCGCCGACGCGAGCGCGCCCGCGCTCTCCAAGCTGGGCGGCAAGGCCTGGCAGAACCTCAAGGCGCGCGCGCGGGCGTCCGTCCGCGAGCTCGCGGGCGAGCTCCTCCAGCTGTACGCGCAGCGGCAGCGCGCGGAGGGAACGGCCTACGACCTCTCGAGCGACTGGCTGGAGCGGCTCGAGGCGTCGTTCCCGTACCGGGAGACCGACGACCAGCAGCGCGCGATCGAGGCCGTCAAGGAGGACCTCGAGTCCGGCCGCCCCATGGACCGGCTCGTCTGCGGCGACGTCGGCTTCGGCAAGACCGAGGTCGCCGTCCGGGCGGCGTTCGCGGTCGCGATCTCGAGCCGCCAGGTGCTCGTCCTCTGCCCGACGACGATCCTCGCCGAGCAGCACTGGAACACCTTCCGCGAGCGGTACCGCGACTTCCCGGTGCGCGTCGAGATGGTCTCGCGCTTCCGGAAGCCCGCGGAGGTGAAGCAGGTGCTGCGCGAGTTCGCCGAGGGCAAGGTCGACGTGCTCGTCGGCACCCACCGGATCCTCTCGCGGGACGTGATCCCGAAGCAGCTCGGCCTCGTCGTGGTCGACGAGGAGCAGCGCTTCGGGGTGCAGCAGAAGGAGCTGCTCCGGGCGCTGCGCCTCGAAGTGGACGTGCTCTCGCTCTCCGCCACGCCCATCCCGCGCACGCTCCACATGTCGCTCTCGGGCCTGCGCGACATCTCGATCATCGAGACCCCGCCCGAGGGCCGCCGGCCGATCCGGACGGTCGTCGGCGAGCTCGACGAGGAGACCGTGCGCGTCGCCCTCGAGCGCGAGCACGCCCGGGAGGGCCAGTCCTTCTACCTCCACAACCGGGTGGAGACGATCGAGGAGGCGGCCGAGAAGCTCCGGCAGCTCAGCCCGAGCCTCCGCTTCCTCGTCGCGCACGGCCAGATGCCGGAGCGGGAGCTCGAGGAGCGGATGCACGCGTTCCTCGCGGGCGACGCCGACGTGCTCGTCTCGACGACGATCATCGAGTCGGGCCTCGACATCCCGCAGGCGAACACGCTCGTCGTGGAGCGGGCGGACACGCTCGGCCTCGCCCAGCTGTACCAGATCCGCGGGCGCGTCGGCCGCTCCGACGTGACCGCCCACGCGTACCTCTTCTATCCCGACCGCAGCGAGCTGACCGCGGAGGCGCGCGCCCGGCTGGCGACGCTCGCCGACCACACCGAGCTCGGGGCGGGCTTCCAGATCGCGATGCGCGACCTCGAGATCCGCGGCGCGGGCGACCTGCTCGGCGCCGAGCAGTCGGGGCACGTCGCGGCGCTCGGCTTCGAGCTCTACGTCGAGATGCTGAACGAGGCCGTCGCGGAGCTCACGGGCCAGGCGCGCGTGGTCGCACGCCCGGTGCGCGTCGACGCGCGGGTCGACGCCTACGTCCCGGCCGCGTACATCGAGGCCGAGGCGCTGAAGATCGACCTGCACCGCCGGATCGCGCTCGCCGAGCACGAGGACGAGCTGCGCGAGCTGCGCGCCGCGACCGAGGACCGCTACGGGCCGATCCCCGAGCCCGTCGAGAACCTCTTCCGGATCCAGGAGGCGAAGCTCGCGCTCGCGCTCGTCGGCGCCGACTACCTCGTCTTCCGCGGCGGCCGTGTCTCGGTCGGGCCGGTCGCGCTCTCGTCGGCCGAGCTGCGCGCGCTCCGAGGGCTCGTCGAGACGGCCGTGTACACCTCCGCGCGGCAGGAGGTCGCGCTCCGCACCGAGGGCCTGGACGGGGCGCTGGGCCTCGCCGCTGCTATCGTTGCCGCCCGCCGGGCCGCCTGAGGCACGCCACCGCGGCGCGCGCTGGCCCGAACGAATCTCGAACACGCCGTAACCCGTCCGTAACCCCACCTCGTCTACAAAAGGGTCTCGATGAAGCGCTCGCTCCTGCTCGCAGCCGCCGCACTCGCGGCGCTCACCCTGGTCGCCGCCGGCTGCGGCGACTCCGACGAGGTGCCGGCCGACGCGGTCGCCGTCGTCGACGGCACGACGATCACACGGCAGGAGCTCGACGATCTCCTCGCCCGCGCGAAGAAGTCGTACACCGCGCAGAAGCGCGAGTTCCCGAAGGCGGGGACGTCGGAGTACCAGTCGCTCCAGACCCAGGCGGTCGCCTTCCTCGTCCAGCGCGAGGAGTACGCTCGCGAGGCCGAGAAGATGGACATCGACGTCACGGACGCGCAGATCGACAAGAAGCTCGCCGAGGTCAAGAAGCAGTACTTCGCGAACGACCAGAAGAAGCTCGAGGACGGGCTCGCCGAGCAGGGCTACACGGTCGAGACGCTGCGCGACGACATCCGCTCACAGCTCACGACCGAGGCGATCTACGACGACGTGACCAAGAACATCAAGGTCACCGACGACGCGATCCAGAAGTACTACGACCAGAACAAGAAGAACTACACCGTCGCCGAGTCGCGGGCCGTGCGGCACATCCTCGTCAAGACGAAGGCCGAGGCCGAGAAGCTCCAGGCGCAGATCGAAGGCGGGGCCGACTTCGCCGCGATCGCGAAGAAGAGCTCGCTCGACCCCGGTTCCAAGAACCAGGGCGGCCAGCTCACCGTGACGCGCGGCCAGACCGTGGCGCCGTTCGACAAGGCCGCGTTCTCGCTGAAGACGAACGAGCTCTCGGCGCCGGTCAAGACCCAGTTCGGCTACCACCTCATCCAGCCGACGGCAGCGATCAAGAAGGGCTCCGTGACGCCGTTCGCGCAGGTCAAGGCCCAGATCAAGAGCCAGCTCGAGTCGGAGCAGAAGAACACGGCCGTGAACGACTGGGTCGAGGAGACGCAGAAGTCCTACGAGGACAAGATCCAGTACGCCGCGGGCTTCGAGCCTCCGGCGACCTCGACCGACGACACCACCGCCGCCGAGTAGCCTGCGCCGCGTGCGCGGCGACGACACGCCCCTCGAGCAGCTCCGCGAGCTGACCCGTCGTCTGCGGGCCGAGTGTCCCTGGGACCGCGAGCAGACCGCGCGCACGATCGTCCCGCACACGGTCGAGGAGGCCTACGAGGTCGCCGACGCCGCGCTGGCCGACGACCCCGCGAAGCTCCACGACGAGCTCGGCGACCTGCTCTTCCAGGTCTACTTCCTCTCGCTGCTCCTCGAGGAGCAGGGCGACGGCGACCTCGACAGCGTCGCGGCCGACGTGCACGCGAAGCTCGTCCGCCGCCACCCGCACGTGTTCGGCGAGGCGGAGGCGCGCACGCCGGGCCGCGTCCGCGAGCGCTGGGAGGCGATCAAGTCCGAGCAGGAGGGGCGCCAGGGGATCTTCCACGACGTCCCCGAGACGCTCCCCGCGCTCCTGCACGCCCGCAAGGCGCAGCGGCGCGCGGCCGCGGTCGGCTACGACTGGCCCGACGTCGAGGGGCCGGTGGACAAGGTGCGCGAGGAGCTCGACGAGCTGCTCGTCGAGGTCGAGCGGGCCGGGCGGCCCGCGCCGGAGACCGAGCCCGACCGCCGGGTCGCCGCCGAGGTCGGCGACCTGCTCTTCACCGTCGTGAACCTCGCGCGCTTCGTCAACGTGGACCCGGAGCTGGCGCTCCGCGGGACGACCGCGCGGTTCCGCGAGCGGGTCGAGCGCGCCGAGCGGCTCGCGGGCGAGGCGGGCGAGACCTGGGCCGACCTCGACCTCGACGGCCAGGAGCGCTGGTACGAGCGGGCGAAGGCGCAGCTCGCCGTCGAGTCCACCACGGCCACCGATTAGAGTCGGCGATCATGGCAATGAGGCTTGTGCGGCGCCGTAGGCGACGCCTTCAGGGGGGCGAAGCGCGCCACGCCCCGCCGGAGGCGGGGATCGAGCCGCGGGATTCGGCTCCTGCCGGATCCCGCTCGGCGAGCGACGGATGAGCGAGATCATTCACGTCCTGGGCCGCCAGGTCCTCGACTCCCGGGGCAATCCGACCGTCGAGGTCGAGGTGGGGCTCGACTCGGGCGCGTTCGGGCTCGCGGCCGTCCCGTCGGGCGCGTCGACCGGCGAGCACGAGGCCGTCGAGCTCCGCGACGGCGGCGACGCGTGGCTCGGCAAGGGCGTCTCGCGCGCCGTCTCCCACGTGGACGGCGAGATCGCCGACGCGCTCGTCGGCCTCGACGCCGGCGACCAGCGAGCCGTCGACCGCGTGCTCTGCTCGCTCGACGGCACCCCGACGAAGGCGCGACTCGGGGCGAACGCGATCCTCGGCGCGTCGCTCGCGGTCGCCAAGGCGGCGGCGGCGGACGCAGGCCTGCCCCTCTACCGGTGGGTCGGCGGCACCAACGCGCGCGTCCTGCCGGTGCCGCTGCTCAACGTCGTGAACGGCGGCGCGCACGCCCAGAACTCGCTCGACTTCCAGGAGTTCATGCTCGTCCCGGCCGGCGCCGAGAGCTTCTCCGAGGCGATCCGGATCGGGGCCGAGACGTACCAGCACCTCAAGCGCCTCCTCGGCGAGCGCGGCCTCTCGACCGCGGTCGGCGACGAGGGCGGCTTCGCGCCCGACCTCCCGTCCGCCTACGACGCCTGCGAGGTGATCCTCGAGGCCGCCGACCGGGCGGGTCATGCGGACAAGGTCGCGCTCGCGCTCGACCCGGCGACGAGCGAGCTGCACCACGACGGCGTGTACCGGCTCGAGCGGCAGGGCGGGACGCTCGACACCGCCGGGATGATCGACCTCTGGGCCGACCTCTGCGACCGCTTCCCGATCGTCTCGATCGAGGACGGGCTCGGCGAGTCGGACTGGCAGGGCTGGCAGACGCTCACCGACCGCCTCGGCGGGCGCGTGCAGCTCGTCGGCGACGACCTCTTCGTCACGAACGTCGCGTTCCTGCGCCGCGGGATCGAGGAGCGCGTCGGCAACGCGATCCTCGTCAAGGTCAACCAGATCGGCACCCTCACCGAGTCGCTCGACGCCGTCGAGCTCGCCCACCGTCACGGGTACCGCGCGATCATCTCGCACCGGTCGGGAGAGACGGAGGACGCGACGATCGCCGACCTCGCGGTCGCGACGAACGCAGGGCAGATCAAGACGGGCGCGACCGCGCGCTCGGACCGGGTCGCGAAGTACAACCAGCTGCTCCGGATCGAGCAGGAGCTCGGCGACGAGGCCGAGTACCCCGGCTGGTCGGCGTTCCCGCGCGCCGTCCCGGACGCGGGCTAGGAGGGCGCGCCGGACGATGTCTACTCTGACCGGGATGACCGGCCACGCGCGCCGCACGAAGATCGTCGCCACGATCGGCCCCGCCTCGGCGAGCGCCGAGAAGGTCGCGGCTCTGATCGAGGCGGGGATGGACGGCGCGCGGCTCAACTTCTCGCACGGGACACGGGACGACCATGCGCGCAGCGCGGAGCTCGTCCGCGAGGCGGAGAAGGACTGCGGCCGGCCCGTCGCTCTCATCGCCGACCTCCAGGGGCCGAAGCTCCGCGTCGGCGACCTCGACGAGCCGCGGCAGCTGGCCGTCGGGGAGTCGGTCGTGATCGCCGGCGAGGACGCCGCCCGCGACGGCGACCTCCCCGTCAGCCCCGCCGTCCTCGGCTCGGTGCTCCAGCCCGGCAACGACGTGCTGATCGACGACGGCCACGTCCGGCTTCGCGTCGAGCGGGTGGAGCGCGGGCGGGCCAGTTGCGCCGTCCTCGTGGGCGGCGACGTCGGCTCGCACAAGGGCGTCAACCTCCCCGGCGTCCCGCTGCCGATCCCGTCGATCACGCGCAAGGACCTCGACGACCTCGACGCCGCACTCGGGTTCGGCGTCGACTACGTGGCCCTCTCCTTCGTGCGCTCGGCGGCCGACGTGCTCGCGCTCCGGACGCTGATCGAGGCGCGCGGCTCGCACGCCTGGGTGATCGCCAAGATCGAGAAGGGCGAGGCGGTCGCCGCGCTCGACGGGATCCTCGAGGAGGCCCATGCGGTGATGGTCGCGCGCGGCGATCTCGGGGTCGAGATCGGGGCCGCGGAGGTGCCGCTCCTGCAGAAGCGGATCATCCACAGCGCGCTCGAGCACGCCAAGCCCGTGATCACCGCGACACAGATGCTCGAGTCGATGATCCACGCGCCCGAGCCGACGCGCGCGGAGGCCTCGGACATCGCGAACGCGATCCTCGACGGCACCTCGGCGATCATGCTCTCGGGCGAGACGGCCGTCGGCGCGTACCCCGTCGAGGCGGTCGCCGTGATGGACCGCATCGCGCTCGCCGTCGAGCCGCACCTCGACTACCGCCACGAGACCCCGCAGGCGAGCGACCTGCCGACGATCGACCAGGCGACCTCGAACGCGGCATGCGACCTGGCGGAGGCGCTCTCGGCCAGGGCGATCCTCGTGCCGACGGTCTCCGGGCGGACGGCGTCCGCGGTGGCGCGGCTCCGGCCCCAGCGGTCGATCCTCGCGCTCACCCACAACGCCGACTCGCTGCGCCACATGTCGCTCGAGTGGGGCGTCACGCCGATTGCCATCACGGAGACGAGCGACGTCGAGGACCTCTGGGACCGGTCGCTCAACGCCGCGCGCGCGTCCGGGCTCGTCGTGCCCGGCGACCGCGTCGTGACGACGGCGGGCACCGCGGTCAACATCGCGGGCTCGACGAACGTCATCAAGGTCGACGTCGTCTGACGCAGGGTCGCCGCCCGCGGCGGCGAAGTGGGGCCGGTGAGCGAGCGGGGGAGACGGCGGCGCGTGCGCCTGAAGCGGCCGAGAGTGCCGCGTTTCGTCGTGCCGCTGGTCGTCCTCGGCATCGTCGCGATGCTCTACGTCCGCCCGATCAGCTCGTACGCCGAGACGCGCGAGCAGCTCGCCGAGCGGCGCGCGGAGGTGGCGTCGCTGCGGAGCGATCGCGACCGCGCCGCGGCGCGTCTCGCACGCGCCACGAGCCTCGACGAGCTCGCACGGGCCGCGCGGCGCATCGGGTACGTCCGCCCCGGCGAGCACCTCTTCATCGTCAAGGGCACTGCGGAGTGGAAGCGGGAGCACAAGGGCTAGCCCGCCAGGCAGGATGCGGCGGAAGCCGCATGCTGCGCCTCGATCCCTCGCCTGCGGCGAGGGCAAGTCCCTGAAGGCGCCCGCTTCGCGGTCGCAACCGCCTCGTTGCCATACGGCGTCTTCAGAGTCACCGTTCCGTCTACGTTTCGACCCGTGGACGATCGAGCCGTCGTCGCCGCCCAGCTGGGGCGGGAGCCGAGAACCTTCCGCCGCGTCGCGGTCCGGTGCCCCTGGGGCCTGCCGGCCGTGACGGAGCAGGAGCCGTACGGCACCGACGGCGAGCCGTTCCCGACGACCTACTACCTGACGTGCCGCGCGCTGGTCGCGGCCGTCTCGCGGCTCGAGGCGGCGGGCGGGGTCGAGCGCTGGAGCGCCGCGGTCGAGGAGGACGCGGCGCTGCAGGAGTCGCTCGAGCGGGCGACCGAGGAGCAGGTGAGCGTGCGCCGGGAGCTCGCGGCGGGCGGGACGGGGACGGACGACGGGGCGTCCCTGGCCCTCGGGATCGGCGGCTCGCGGACCCCCACGGCGCTCAAGTGCCTCCACGCGCACGTCGCCTTCGCGCTCGCACGGCCCGGGTACGACCTCGGCGAGCGCGTGCTCGCGGAGCTGCCGGAGCGCTGGCTCTCGACGACCTGCTGCAGCGCCTCGCTCTCGTGACGACGGTCTCCAGCGCACGGCGCCAGGGGGCGGACGGCCGCGTGCGCTTTCTCGCGGCGGCGCGGGAGCCGGCGCACGCCGACGCCCTGCACCGACAGCGGGACGCCGTCCTGGAGGAGCTGCGCCGCCGTGTCGGCGGTGTCTTCACGCTCGCCGAGCTCGCCGAGGCATACGACGGCGCGGAGCGCTGGGTGCAGCAGGTCGTCGGCGAGCGGGCGCCCTCGCAGGGGTGGGCGCGCACCGTCGCGGTCGCGAGCGACGCTGCGTTCTACGACTACAGCCTGGGCGCGCAGGACTACCAGCCGTGAGAGGCGCCCGCGGATCTCGTTCGGTCTCTCCGTTCGGTGGAGCGACCCGCCTGGGCGGCCGGAGGCCGGCTTTGCCGGCCGGGAGGCCAGAGGACGTCGATGGTG
>DASTKY010000426.1:0-2232 GCA_035715495.1 Gaiella sp.
GCGGCGTGCTCCTGGCCTTCCGGAACACGACCGTCGCGTACAGCGACTTCGTGCCGCTCCAGTCGATCCTCGCCGTGACGTACACGGTGATCGGCGGGATCGGCTTCGTGCTCGGCGCGCCCTTCGGCTCGCAGCTCGTCCAGGGCGGCTTCGGCACCTGGCTCCTCGAGGTGTTCTTCTCGCACCCGAACCCCTCGTGGCTCGTCGTGATCGGCGGGATCACGGTGATCGTCCTGATCGTGCTCCACCCCGACGGCGCGATCAGCGTCAACGTCGAGCTGATCCACAAGCTCCGCCACTGGCTCCTCGGCAAGCTCGGGCGCGTCGAGGAGGAGCGGACGCCCGAGCTGCCGGACGTCCCGCGCGAGGAGGTCGCGCCCGCGACGCTCGCGGTCAACGGGGTGACGGTCAAGTTCGGCGGGGTCACGGCGGTGCAGGACGCCTCGCTCGAGGTGCGCCCCGGCGAGGTCGTCGGCCTGATCGGGCCGAACGGGGCCGGCAAGACGACCCTGATCGACGCCATCACCGGCTTCGTCCGGCCGACGACGGGCGACGTGCGGCTGAACGACGAGCCGCTCTCCTCGATGCCCGTCTATCGGCGGGCGCGGGCAGGCGTGAGCCGGTCCTTCCAGCAGCTCGAGCTGTTCGAGAGCAACACCGTCCGCGAGAACCTGATGGTCGCCTCCGACGGCTACAGCGTCGTCCCGTACGTCACGGACTTCGTCCGGCCGACGAACCCGCCGCTCGGCTCGACGGCGACCGCCGCCGTCCGCGAGCTCGAGCTCGAGCAGTACCTCGACACGCGCGTCAGCGATCTCCCGTACGGCCGCCGGCGGCTCGTGGCGATCGCGCGGGCGATCGCCGTCTCGCCGTCGATCCTCCTCCTCGACGAGCCCGCGGCCGGCCTGAGCGCGACCGAGACCGCCGAGCTCGCCACCGTCGTGCGCAGGCTCGCGCAGGAATGGGGCCTCGGCGTCCTCGTCATCGAGCACGACATGTCCTTCGTGATGAGCGTCTGCGACCGGATCACGGTGCTCGACTTCGGCCGCCAGATCGCGACCGGGACGCCGGCCCAGATCCGCGCCGACCCGGCCGTCGTCGCGGCCTACCTGGGCGAGGAGTCCGACGAGGACGGCAAGCCGACGCCGGACAAGCCATCCGCGCCCGCGCTCGAGGAGACGTCCGCGTGAGCCGGGAGCTCCTCGTCGCGAAGGGCGTCTCGGCCGGCTACCACGGCCACCCGATCGTCCACGACCTCGACCTCGTCGTCCACGAGGGCGAGGTGGTCGTGCTGCTCGGGCCGAACGGCGCGGGCAAGACGACGACCCTCCTGACGCTCTCGGGCGACCTGCCGCACCTGAGCGGCGAGGTCGTCTTCGACGGCAAGTCGACGAGCGCGCCGCTCCACCGCCGCGCGCACGCGGGCCTCTCGTTCGTCACCGAGGAGCGCTCCGTCTTCATGCGCCTCTCGGTTGCCGAGAACCTCCGCGTCGGCCGGACGGACGTCGGCCGGGCGCTCGAGCTCTTCCCCGAGCTGAAGCCCCTGATGCGGCGCCGTGCCGGCCTCCTGTCGGGCGGCGAGCAGCAGATGCTCTCGCTTGCCCGCGCGCTCGCCCGTGAGCCGAAGCTGCTGCTGATCGACGAGCTCTCGCTCGGGCTTGCGCCGCTCGTCGTCCAGCGGCTGCTCGAGGCCGTGCAACACGCCGCGCACGAGGCGAACGTCGGCGTCCTCCTCGTCGAGCAGCACGTCAAGCAGGCCCTTCGCGTCGCCGACCAGGTGCTCGTGATGCAGCGCGGGCAGATCGTCCTCCGGGGCGCCACCGCGGAGGTGGCGGGCAGGCTCGAGGAGCTCGAGTCCGCCTACCTCTCCGACACCCCGGGCCAGCCGGCCGGCGTGTGAGCGACACCCGCCTCGGCGGGGGCGACACGTCCACCGACGCGCGCGCGGACTGGATCGCGTCGACGACGATCGGCGGCGTCCTCGCGCGCAGCGCCGCGCAGCGGCCCGACCACGACGCCGCGGTCTTCCCCACCTCGCGGGAGACGCACGCGGAGGCCTACGCCGCCTCCGAGCGGGTCGCGCGGGCGCTCCACGCCCACGGCGTCGGGCGCGGCGACGTCGTCGCGATCCTGATGCCCAACTGCCACGCCTTCGTCCACGCCTTCTTCGGCTGCGCGCTCCTCGGCGCCCGAGCGCTGCTCGTCAACGCCCGCTACAAGACCCACGAGCTC
>DASTKY010000427.1:0-9469 GCA_035715495.1 Gaiella sp.
TGCTCGCCGACCCCGACGCGCGGACGGTCGCGCTCGAGTCGGGCTCGGGCCGGCTCGTCGTCGGCGAGGACGGCGACGCGGTCCTCGTGCTCGACGAGCTCGGCACGGCCCCGGCCGGCAAGACGTACGAGGTCTGGGTGATGGACGGCGAGACGCCCGTGCGGGCCGGGGTCTTCGACGGCGGCGGCGCCCGCGACCTCGTCCCGGTCGAGGAGCCCGTCGAGAGCGGGTCGGTCGTGCTCGTGACCGTCGAGGACGCGGGCGGCGTCGACGCGCCCACGACGACGCCGATCGTCGCCTCGCAGCAGGTGTAGCGACCCGCCGCGTGCCGTCGCTCGAGACCCTGCTGACGGTCAGCTCGGCGGTCCCCGCCGACGTCCGCGGCGACGGAACGGTGCTGGTGCGCTGGAACGTGCCGGGCAGCCTGCAGCTCTATCTCGCCGAGCGAGGCGCGCAGTCGCCACGACAGCTGACCGAGCTCGGCGAGCCGGTCGACGGCCGCTTCGTCCCGGGCAGCGAACGCCTGCTCCTCTCCGTCGACGCGGGCGGGAACGAGCGCGCCCAGCTCTACCTGGCCGACGCCGAGCCGGCGGCCCCGCTCGAGCCGCTCGTCGTCGAGCCCGAGGTCCTCCATGTCACGCCTCGGCTCTCGCCCGACGGGACGCTGCTCGCGTATGCGTGCAACCGGCGCAACGGGCAGGACCTCGACGTGTTCGTGCGCACGCTGGCGACGGGCGACGAGCGCTGCGCCTTCGCGCCCGGCGGCTACTGCGAGGTGGCGGGGTTCTCGCCGGACGGGCGCTTCCTGGGCGTCCTGCGACTGACCGAGCGCACGGGCGACAACGACCTCCATCTCGTCGACCTCGCACGCGGTGAGGTGGTGCACGTCGCACCGGAGGAGGACGACGCCCGCTTCGGCGCGCCCGCGTGGACCTCCGACGCCGCCTCGTTCCTCTTCTCGACCGACTCGGGGAGGGACGTCGCCGGGATCGCCCGCTACGACCTCGCGCGTGACGAGTGGGCGTACGTCCTCGAGGACGAATGGGACCTCGAGGTCGTCACCGACGCGACGGGCCGGTCCCTCGTCGTGCACGCGAACGTCGACGGCGCGTCGCGCCTCTCGCTGCACGACCCGGCGACGCTCGCCGAGCTGCGCGTGCTGGCGCTTCCGGATCAGGGTGTCGTCGAGGCTCTGCGGCTCTCGGACGACGGCCGCTGGCTCGCGTACGGGTTCTCGTCGCCGCGCATGCCGTGGGAGGCGTTCCGCGTCGACCTCGCGGGCGACGGGCTCGCGGAGGCGGTCACGCAGACGCCTGTCCGGGTCCCGCCGGACGGGCTCCGCGGGCCGTCCCTCCGGCGGTTCGCGTCGTTCGACGGCGAGTCGATCCCCTACTTCCTGTTCGAGCCCGCGACCGAGCCGCCGTGGCCGGTCGTGATCGAGGTGCACGGCGGCCCGGAGGCGCAGCGGCGGCCGATGTGGATGCCCGTGATCCAGTACCTCGTCGCGCACGGCTTCGCCGTGGCGCAGCCGAACGTGCGGGGCTCGACGGGCTACGGCAAGCGCTACGAGCACCTGGACGACGGCAGGCTGCGCCTCGACTCCGTGCGGGACATGACGACGCTCGCCGACGAGCTCGTCGGCGACCCGCGGATCGACGGCGACCGCGTCGTGCTCTACGGCGGCTCGTACGGCGGGTACATGGTGCTCGCGGGCCTCGCCTTCGAGCCCGCGCGCTGGGCGGCGGGCATCGCCGTCGTCGCGATCTCCCACCTCGTCACGTTCCTCCGCAACACATCGGCGTACCGCCGGGCGCTCCGCGAGCGCGAGTACGGCTCGCTCGAGCACGACCTCGACTTCCTCACGGAGGTCTCGCCGCTCACGCACGTCGACCGGATGCAGGCGCCGCTCCTGCTGATCCACGGCGCGAACGACCCGCGCGTGCCGCTGAGCGAGGCGGAGCAGCTCCACGGGGCGCTGCGCGACCGCGGGATCGCGTGCGAGCTGCTCGTGTACCCCGACGAGGGCCACGGGCTGCAGAAGCTCCACAACAAGCTCGACGCCTACCCGAGGGCGGTGGCGTTCCTCGACGGCGTGCTCCGTCGCTGACCGGCGACGAAGTCGTCACGGACGCGTTCCGATCCCGGCCGTACACTCGTTCGGGTGACCGAGGTCGACCTCCGCGCCGCGCTGCGCGAGCTCTACGGCTTCGACGGGTTCCGCAGCGGGCAGGAGACCGTGGTCCGCGCCGCGCTCGCGGGCGTGGACACGCTCGCGGTGATGCCGACCGGAGCCGGGAAGTCGCTCACCTACCAGCTCGCGGCGATGCTGCGGCCCTCCCCCACCCTCGTCCTCTCGCCGCTCATCGCGCTGATGAAGGACCAGGTCGACAAGCTGCCCGCCCCGATCGCGGCGACCGCGACGTTCGTCAACTCGACGCTCAGCGGCGCGGACGCCGCGAGCCGCCTGCGCGGGGTCGCGGCCGGCGAGACGCGGATCCTCTACGCCGCTCCCGAGCGCCTTCGGCAGGCGTCCTTCGTCCGCACCCTGCGCGAGATCGGCGTCGGGCTCGTCGTGATCGACGAGGTGCACTGCGTGAGCATGTGGGGGCACGACTTCCGCCCCGACTACCTCTTCATCCGCCGGGCGCTCGACGAGCTCGGCACCCCGTCCGTGCTCGGGATGACCGCCACCGCGACCCCGGCGGACGCGGACGCCATCGCCGAGGCCCTCGGCAGGCGGCTCGAGGTCGTCCGCACGAGCGTCCACCGCCCGAACCTCCGCTACGACGTCGAGCGGGCCGAGAACGCGGAGGAGCGCCTGCGCGCCCTGCTGCGGCGGCTGCGCGCGACCGACGGCGGCTCGGCGATCGTCTACGCGCGCTCGCGGCGCAGCTGCGAGGAGATCGCCCGCACGCTCCGCGGCCACGGGATCCGGGCCGAGCACTACCACGCGGGGCTCGAGGCCGACGAGCGCACGCGCGTCCAGGACGCCTTCGTCACCGGGCGACTCCCCGTCGTCGTCGCGACGACCGCGTTCGGCATGGGCATCGACAAGGCCGACGTGCGGCTCGTCGCCCTCGTCAACCTGCCCGACTCGCTCGAGAGCTACGTGCAGATGGTCGGCCGCGCGGGCCGGGACGGCGCGCCGAGCGACACCGTGCTCCTCGCCGGCGACGCCGACGCGACCGCCTTGCGGCGCTTCGCGCTCGGCGGCGTCCCCACCGCGGACGAGCTGCGCGCGGTGTACCGCACCCTCCGGGCCTCGGGCGGCACGGTCGAGCCGGGCGTGCTCGCGGGCGCGCTCGGCGACCGCCACGACCCACGCGTCCTCGTCGGCCTGCTCGAGCAGGCCGGGATCGTCCGCCGCGACTACGACGCCGGGCGCGCCATGCAGGTCGAGCTGCTGCCCGTCGGCGAGGGCGCAGGGGCGGCGCTCGAGTCGCTCCTCTCGCGCTCGGCGCGCGCCGCGGCCGTCCGCGTCGGCCGGATCGTCGAGTTCGCCGAGAGCGACCGCTGCCGTCACCTCCAGGTCGCGGAGCACTTCGGCGAGACGCTCGCCGTGCCGTGCGGTGCCTGCGACGTCTGCTCCCCGCGGTCGGGGACGGCCGCGGCGCCGGCCGTCGCGTCGCTCCCCGACGACCCCGCCCGCGCGATCGTCGACGCGGTCGACGGCCTCGACTGGCCGCTCGGGCGCAGGAGCCTCGTCGCCATGCTCCGCGGCTCGGTGACGGCGCCGCCGTCGGCGCGCCGGAGCCCTGCGTTCGGCTCGCTCGCCGCGGCGTCCGCGTCGGAGGTCGGCCGCTGGGTGCGCGCGCTCGAGGCCGCGGGGGCGCTCGTCGAGGTCGAGATCGAGGGCTTCCGCGTGCTGCGGGCGCGGCCGGACGTCGCGCTCCCGTCGTTCGGCGTCGCCGCCGTCGTCGGCGGCGGGACGTCGGAGCCGCTCGTGGAGGAGCTTCGCGCCTGGCGGTCGCGCCGCGCGCGCGAGGACGGGGTCCCCGCGTACGTCGTCCTGCACGACGCGACGCTCCGCGAGCTGGCCGTGTCGCGCCCGCGCTCGACCGCCGAGCTGGCCGCCGTCAAGGGCGTCGGCCCCGCCAAGCTCGACCGCTACGGCGAGGAGCTCCTCGCCGTGCTCGCAGACGCCTGAAAACGGCCGCTCGGGGCTACAATCCGACGCGTAGTGCGGCTCGGACGACGTCAGGAGGCCTCGCCCAGGCGCGGCCGGATCCGGAAGCCGCGGCTGCTGGCGCTCCTGCTCGTGCTGTTCGCCCTCGCCGCGGCGTCGTTCAGCTACGGGATGATCACGGCGATCCGGAGCGAGCTCGACGCGCTCGACCCGTCGAAGGCGCGCGGGGACGTCGACACGGTCGTCTACTCGGCCCCGAACCGCTTCGGCGAGCGCCGCGTGCTGGCGATCCTGCGGGGCGACGAGAGCCGCGTCCTCGTTCCCTCGAAGGACATCGCGCCGATCATGAAGCAGGCGATCGTCGCGGTCGAGGACAAGCGGTTCTACGAGCACAACGGCGTCGACGTGCGCGGCATCGTGCGCGCCCTCTGGCAGGACGTCCGCAGCCAGAGCGTCGTCGAGGGCGGCTCGACGATCACGCAGCAGTACGTCAAGAACGCCTACAGCCGCAACGAGCAGACGATCGGCCGGAAGGTGCGCGAGGCCGCGCTCGCCTGGCAGCTGACCCAGCGCTGGTCGAAGGACCGGATCCTGACGGCGTACCTGAACACGATCTACTTCGGAAACGGCGCGTACGGGGTCCTCCAGGCCGCCCGGACCTACTTCCGCGGCAAGAGCGCGTCCGAGCTGACGCTGCCGGAGGCCGCGCTGCTCGCCGGCATCCCCGCGAGCCCGTCGCTGTACGACCCGGTGCAGCACCCGGTCGCCGCCCGCGAGCGCCGCTCGTACGTGCTCGACCAGCTCTTCGACCAGGGCCGGATCACCGCCGCGGAGCGCCGGAAGGCCGACACGGCCCCGCTGCCGAAGCCGGAGGACGTGCGCCTGCCGGGCACGCGCGGGCCCGCGCCGTACTTCGTCAACTACGTCACCGACCAGCTCGTCGCCGAGTACGGCGCCGAGCGGGTCTTCGGCGGCGGCCTCGAGGTGACGACGACGATCGACCTCGATCTCCAGGAGAAGGCGCGCGAGGCGATCCAGAAGGTGCTCACCCGGTCGAACGGGCCCGCGGCCGCCCTCGTCGCGATCAACCCGCGCACGGGCGGCGTGAAGGCGATGTTCGGCGGGACGAACTTCCGCCGCAGCCAGTTCAACCTCGCGACCCAGGCCGAGCGGCAGCCGGGCTCCTCCTTCAAGCCGATCGTCCTCGCCAGCGCGTTCCGCAAGGGGATCGCGCCCTCGACCCGCATCACGTCGAAGCCGATCGAGATCGACGCGGGCGACCGCGTCTGGAAGGTCTCGAACTACGAGGGGTCGTACCTCGGGGACGTCGACCTCTCCCGGGCGATGATCTCGTCCGACAACTCCGTCTACGCGCAGCTGACGAAGATCGTCGGCCCCCGGTCGATCGTCGAGACGGCGAAGCAGCTCGGGATCCGCTCGAAGCTGCCCGCGTACTTCTCGATCGGGCTCGGCGCGGTCGCGGTCAACCCGCTCGACATGACGCGCGCGTACGCCACGATCGCGAACGACGGTCAGCGGGTCGACGGCTCGATCATGGGAGACCGTCCGCGGGTCGTACGGACGGTCAAGCTCCGCCGCACCGGCGAGGTGCGCCAGAACGAGCCGGTCCGGAAGCCGATCCTCACGAAGAGCCAGGCGGAGACGATCACGGCGATCCTCGAGCAGGTCGTGGAGCAGGGCACGGGCAAGCGCGCCGACCTCGGCGTCCGCACGGCGGCCGGGAAGACGGGCACGACCGACGACTACGGCGACGCCTGGTTCGTCGGGTACACGCCCGAGCTCGCCGTCGCCGTGTGGGTCGGCTACCCGAACGAGCTCCGTCCGATGGAGACGGAGTTCAACGGCGAACCCGTCGCCGGCGGCACGCTTCCCGCGCTGATCTGGAAGGCGTTCATGACGAAGGCGCTCGCCGACGAGCCGCCCCGCTCCTTCAATCCCGCGCCGTACCTGCCGGCCACCAGTCTCCGGGTCGTCTTCCGCGACGGCCGCTGGCGGCGCGACAACGGCTACTGCCCGAACACCCGGGTGATCTCGTACTTCGCCGACACCGCGCCCGAGACGACGGCCCGCTGCTACGCGAACGAGGTCTCGGTGCCGACGCTCGTCGGGCGGTCGATCGACTCGGCGCGCGTCGCCCTCGCGTCCGTGCCGCTCACGCCCGACGTGATCTACGTCCCTGCCGAGCCGAAGACGCGTCCCGGCGAGGTCGTCCGCCAGCTCCCGCACGGCGGCGGCTTCCTCTCCGCGAACGGCACCGTCCGGATCTTCGTCACGGCGGCGCCCGACGGCCTCGTCCCGAACCTCGTCGGCTCGAGCCTGCCCGCGGCGCGCGAGCGGAGCCGGAAGCTCCGCCTCAAGCTCCGCGTCCGCTACGGCGATGGGCCGTCGGGCACGGTGCTGGAGCAGAGCGTCGAGGCCGGGATCGCGGTGCGTCCCGGGCTGCCGATCACGCTGCTCGTCGGGCGCGGCTCGACCAGCTAGTCCCCGCCTCGACGTACCGCCACGGCCGCTCGACGGCGCGGCTGATCCCGATCCGCGGTGACCGCTCGAAGGCGGCGGGCCGGTCGGGCGGGAGAAGGGCGAATGGCGGCTCGGCGAGGCTCGCGCCGTCGTCGGCGCCCGTCAGGCCGAGCGCCTGGGTCAGCCTGCCGGGGCCGGAGCAGAGGAGCCGCGGGTCGTCGAGCCCGCGGCGGCCCGCCATCTCGTCGAGGCCGTGGGTCGGCTCGAGCGCCCGGAGCAGGAGCGCGGCGCCGCGACCCGCCTCCTCGCAGACGACGTTCGCGCACCAGTGGATCCCGTACGAGCGGTAGACGTAGAGGCGTCCCGGCGCGCCGAACATCGTGCCGTTCCTCGTCGTGCGGCCACGGTAGGAGTGGCTCGCCTCGTCGTCCTCGGCGTACGCCTCGACCTCGACGATCCGCCCGCCGACGCCGTCGACGAGGAGCGTCCAGCCGAGCAGTGCGGGCGCCGCGTCGTGGACGCTTCCCGCGACGAGCTCCGCGAAGGTCATTCGGGTGCGTCGAAGAGCTGCGGGTGCCGCGTCAGCACGCCGCGGCCGGAACGGCGGCGGCGGCTCCCGGACGGGTCGGTCGCCGCGTCGATCTCGGCGAGGATCGTCTCCTGCGTCCGCGAGGCGACGACCGGCTCCGGGATTCCCTCGACCCAGACGAGCGTCCGACTGCCGCTCCCGCGGGCGTCGCCGACGATCGGCTCGAGCGCGTAGATCCGGTCGGCCCTCACGTACTTGCCGAACCCGAGGAAGACCATGCCGTGGCTCATGCCGGGAGTATTCCCGCTCGCGCCCGCCGTGGCAGCGACTAGGGTCGGCGGGGCCGTGGCCCGCATCCTCCTCTCACCGCCGCACCTCACCGGGCGCGAGCGCGAGCTGCTCGGCGAGGCGCTCGACTCGAACTGGATCGCCCCGCTCGGCCCGCAGGTCGACGCCTTCGAGGCGGAGCTCGCCGCCGTCGCGGACGTTCCGCACGCGGTCGCGCTCTCGAGCGGAACGGCCGCGCTCCATCTCGCGCTCGTCGTGCTCGGGGTCGGCGCCGGCGACGAGGTGGCCTGCTCGGGGTTCACCTTCGCCGCGAGCGCGAACGCGATCACGTACACCGGCGCGACGCCCTTCTTCGTCGACGCGGACGAGGCGACCTGGACGCTCGACCTCGACCTGCTCGACCGCGCGATCGTCGACCGACGGGCCGCCGGCGCGAACGTCCGCGCCGTGGTCGCCGTCGACCTCTACGGCCAGTGCTGCGACTACGACCCGCTGCGCGAGCTGTGCGACCGTCACGGCGTCGCCCTCGTGCAGGACGCCGCGGAGTCGCTCGGGTCGACCTACCGCGGGGCGCCGGCCGGCGGCCAGGGGGCGCTCGCCGCGTTCTCCTTCAACGGGAACAAGATCATCACGACGAGCGGCGGCGGGATGCTCGTCTCCGCGAACCGCGACTGGGTCGAGCATGCCCGGAAGCTCTCGACCCAGGCCCGCGAGCCCGTCGCCCACTACGAGCACGTCGAGGTGGGCTTCAACTACCGGCTCAGCAACCTGCTGGCGGCGTTCGGCCGGGCGCAGCTCGAGACGCTTCCCGACCGGGTCGCGGCCCGACGACGCCTCCGCGACCGCTATCGCGAGCTGCTCGACGTGCCGGGGATCGCATTCATGCCCGAGGCGACCTACGGCACGACGAACGGGTGGCTGACCTGCGTCGTCGTCGACCCCGACGCCTTCGGCGCCGACCGCGAGCGGATCCGGCTCGCGCTCGACGCCGAGGACATCGAGGCGCGGCCGCTCTGGAAGCCGATGCACCTCCAGCCGCTCTTCGCGTCGCACGCGTCGTTCGGCGGCGACGTCTCGGCGCGGCTCTTCGAGCGCGGGCTCTGTCTGCCGAGCGGCTCGGCGCTGAGCGACGACGAGCAGGACCGCGTCGTCGCGGCGTTCCTCGCGGCCCGCGGCTGACGCCGCGGCTCAGGCCGTGGCCGGGACGGTCTCGACGACGTCGAGCCAGTGGCTCCAGTTCTCGTCGCGGCCGTTGACCGCGTCGAGGTAGGCGCGCTGCAGCTCGAGCGTCACGGGTCCCACGCCGAGCTCGACGTCGTCGACGGCCCGCACGGGCGTGACCTCGGCCGCGGTGCCCGTCATGAAGAGCTCGTCGGCGAGATAGAGGTCGGTGCGGATGATGTCCGCCTCCTCGACGACGTACCCGTGGTCACCGGCGATCTCGATCACGCTCTCGCGGGTGATGCCCGGGAGGATCGACGTCGAGAGGGGCGGCGTGAGGATGCGGCCGTCCTTGACCACGAAGATGTTCTCGCCGGGGCCGTCCGCGACGAACCCCTGGTCGGTCAGCAGGATCGCCTCGTCGTAGCCGCCTCGATTCGCCTCGGTCGTCGCGAGCATCGAGTTGAGGTAGATCCCCGTCGCCTTGGCGACGTGCGGGATCACGTTCGGCCCGACCCGCGTCCAGGACGAGATCTTCGCGGTGATGCCCTTCGACAGCGAGTCCTCGCCGAGGTACGCGCCCCAGGGCCAGCTCATGACGACGGTCTCCACCGGGTTCCCGCGCGTGTGGACGCCGAGCGAGCCGTAGCCGAAGAACGCGATCGGCCGGATGTAGCAGGACGGCAGCCCGTTCGCGCGCACGAGCTCGTGGACGCCCGAGCGGATCTCCTCGACGGAGAACGGGATCTCCATGTAGAGGAGCTTCGCGCTCGCGTGGAGCCGCTGGAGGTGCTCGGCGAGCCGGAACACGGCGGGGCCCGTCGGCGTCTCGTAGCAGCGGATGCCCTCGAACACCCCGGTCCCGTAGTGCAGGCCGTGGACGC
>DASTKY010000428.1:0-2897 GCA_035715495.1 Gaiella sp.
CGACGGCCTCGTCGAGGAGGCGGTGGCCTCGGCGCGGCAGCAGGTCGAGCTCGGACGCGCCCGTCGGGACGATCAGATGGTGCTGGCGGCGTTCGCAGGAGCCGCCTGGACGCTGGTGAGAACGGGGCACGAGGCGGAGGCTGGCGCGCTCCTCGACGAGTTCCTCGAGCGCCGCCGGGAGAATCCGGCGGGCGTCACGCCCGGGTACTGGATGGTTTATGCGGCGCTCGCCCTCGCTCGCCTCGGGCGGCGCGGGGCGCTGGCGTCGCTGAACGAGTCGTCGGGGCCTCGCTTCCTCGCGGCCGCGCAGGCCGTCGATGCCGGCCGCTTCGCCGAGGCGGCTGAGCTGTTGCGCGAGATCGGCGTGCCGCAGCTCGAGGCCGAGGTGCTCGTCCTCGAGGCGCGTGAGCTCGCTGCGGGGGGCGATCAGCCGGGCGCCGAGGCGCGCCTCGCGCGCGCCCGCGCGCTGCTCGAGGGGCTCGGAGCGACGGCGCGCCTCCGCGAGCTCGACGAGGCTTGGCCGGTCCCTAGCCGCAGCGGCGGAACGTGACCGACGCCTGCCCCCGGGCGAGCCAGTCGTTCATCCCGCCGTCGACCACCGGGCGCGCGTCGATCCCCTTCGCCCGGAGCAGGCTCGCGGCGATCGCAGCGCGCGGGCCCGAGCCGCAGATCGTGAGCACGGGGCGGTCGCGCGGCAGGTCGGGGCAGCAGAGGCGCATGAGGCGGTAGGGGACGTTGCGGCTCCCGGGGATGTATCCCTCGTCGCGCTCGTCCTTCTCGCGGACGTCGATCACCGTCGTGCCCTCCGCCACGAGCTCGTCGAGCTCGTCGAGCGTCACCGACGGCGTCCGTTCCGGGCCGTCCCCGAGCACGTAGCCGTCGATCCCGTCGATCGCGACGGACCGCAGCCCGTCGACGGCGCGCCGCGCCTCGTCCGGCGTCGCGGCGAGCACGGTGACCGAGTGCTCGACGTCGAGGGCGAAGGCCGACTTCGTCGAGAAGCTCGATCCGTCGACGGGCACGTTGACGGCCCCGGCGCGATGCCCCGCGAGGTGCGCCTCGACCGACCGGACGTCGAGGAGCTGTGACCCCTCGGGCGGGGCGGGGAGCTCCTCCGGGGCGGGCGCCACCGGCCGGAACGGGCCGCGGTTCAGCTCGACGATCCGCGTGAGATTGGGCGGCTTCGCGCCCGCGCCGCTCGCCGACTCGGCGACGAACGCGTCGAGCTCCTGAATCGACGTCATCGGGTTGAAGCGGCGCTCGAAGCCGATCGTGGTCGAGCCCCGCGAGCTCATGGCCTTGCCGCAGAGCGACCCCGCCACGTGCCCGGGGAACACCTCGACGCCGTCCGGCAGCTCGAGCAGCCGCCGCAGGGAGTGGAAGAGCCCCTCGGCGCCCTCGACCGCGCCGACGGCGAGGTCGGGCCGGGCGGCGTCGCCCACGAAGAGCGAGTCGCCCGTGAGGACGAGCCAGGGCTCGTCGGCCCGCGTGGTGTCGACCACGGCGAAGCAGCAGTGCTCGGGCCGGTGGCCCGGCGTGTGGATCACCCGGAGCCTCACGGTTCCGACCGTGACCTCGTCGCCGTCCGCGAGCGCGTCGTGCGGGTACTCGGCTCCCGCGTCGGCGTGGATGCTCACCGGGATCGCGTGCTCGAGGGCCAGCCGCCCGTGCCCCGAGACGTGGTCGGCGTGGGTGTGCGTCTCGAGCGTGCGCACGATCCGGACGTCGAGCCGCTGCGCCTCCGAGAGCACGCCTTCGATCGCGAGCGGCGGGTCGACCACGACCGCCTCGCCCGACTCCTCGCAGCCCACGAGGTACGACGCGCAGCCGAGGTCGTCGTTCAGCAGCTGCGAGAACAGCACGGCGCCCGACGGTAGCACCGGTCTCCGCTATCGAGGTTGAAGTGTCAGCGCCGCAGGAGCCGCAGCGCGACGAAGCTGCCGCCGAGCACCGCAAGCCCGGCGGCGCCGGCCACGAGCGCTCGGCCGAGGTGCTGGTCGGGCCCGTCCTCCGCGGGCGGGACGACGGTCAGCGTCGCCTCCCAGCGGACGACCGCGCCGTCGTCGTAGCGCTGCCGCGCCTCGAAGACGGCGTTGCCCGGAGCGCGGCGCGCCGTGATCAGCAGCGGGAAGGAGACGACGTCCTCGGCCTCGATCCGCCCGCCGCTCCAGCGGGCGGTGGAGCCCGCAAGCTCGAGCGTCCACCCCTCCGGTGCGACGACCGCCGCGAGGTCGACCCCGGGAGGGGCGTCGAGCTCGAGCGACGTCGTCGCCCGCGGGGCGCGCTCGTTCGGCGTCTCGAAGGCGACCTGCGTCGGCTCGCCGGTCGCGACGAAGGACGGCGCGATCGTCACGTGGGCAGCCGCCGTCGGCGCCAGCGCGACGCCGGCGAGGAGCGCGGCGACGAGAGGGACGGCGAGGCGCGCGCGACGCTGGCCGGGGCGGCTCGACGGAACGATGCCGTCGAGGATATCGACGCGCGGTCGGGCTGCCGCTCGGTCCCGCGCGGGGCTAGAGGCCGAGGAGCCGCGCGATCACGAGCCGCTGCACCTCGTTGGTGCCCTCGCCGATCTCGAGGATCTTCTGGTCGCGGTAGAGGCGTGCGATCGCGAACTCCTCCATGAACCCGTAGCCCCCGTGGATCTGGAGGGCGTGGTTGACGACCCGGTGCGACAGCTCGCCCGTGTAGAGCTTGGCCAGTGCCGCCTCGAGCGCGAACGGCCGGCCCTGATCCTTCAGCCACGCGGCGCGGAGCACCAGCTGGCGGCCGGCCTCGATCTCGACGGCCATGTCGGCGAGCTTGAACGCCACCGCCTGGAACGACGAGATCGGCCGGCCGAACTGCTGCCGCTCCTTCGCGTATGCGGTCGCCAGGTCGTACGCGCCCTGGGCGAGGCC
>DASTKY010000429.1:0-2099 GCA_035715495.1 Gaiella sp.
CCCACGGCGACGGCGGCGCCTGCTACGGCGACTCCGGCGGGCCGACCTACCTCGGCGCCGGCGCAGACGAGGGCGACGTGGTCCTCGCCGTCACGAGCACCGGCGACGGCCCGTGCTACTCGACGAACGTCTCGGGGCGGACGGACACCCCGTCCGCGCGCACGTTCCTCGCGCTCTACGGGCTGTAGCCGACGGCCGGGTGGAGCGGCCCCCACGGCGCTCCACCCCTCGCCCCCGGGCCGCCGCACGGGCAAGGCACCGCGCTTGTGCTACTTCAACACGAGCTACGGAATCAGCCTGCGACGAACGCCTCGACGGTAGTGGGCTTCGATGCCTTCCCAGGTCGGGACGACGGAGCGCGTCAGTGACAACGCCGCTGCCGTTGCGAGCGCCGCGTTCCGCTCGGCACGACGGATCCGCTCCTCGACGACGTGGCGCCGAACGCACGCGTAGCTCGGCCGCGTCACGCCGATCAAGGCCGCATACACACCGATCTCGCGCGTCGTGACCGCGATCGGCCCGTCGACCGCGGCACGTCGTAGCCACCGGTGAAGCGCCGGGTCCATCCGCGCCGCGAATCGCATGAACCGAGGATCTCGACCCACCCGTCACCACACCGTGTCGGATTCGTGCCGGGCCTGTGGCGCAGACGAGGCTTGTGTTGAAGTAACACAAGGGGCTCCCGGCCGCCCGTCGGGATCGCACGGGCCCGGCCGGCCGCCGACAATGCCCGTGTGACGCGAGCTGCGACCGGCGGCGTAGAGGGAGCGTGCAGCTGATGACGCTCGAGCAGCCGCTCGCGACCGCGCCGCCCCAGACACTGGCCGACGCGGCCGAGGCCCACCTCGACGAGGTGTACGGCTACCTGCTCTACCTGACGCGCGACCGCGAGACGGCCGAGGACCTGACGGGCTCCACGTTCGAGAAGGCCCTGCGCCTCTGGGGGCGCTTCGACCCGGCGCGCGGGACGGCCCGCACCTGGCTGCTCGGGATCGCGCGGACGACGGCGCTCGACTGGTTCCGGTCGGAGTCCCGCCGGCGGAAGCGCGAGGAGGCGGCCGCCCGTCCCGAGCGCATCGACGAGGCGTTCGTCGAGGGGCTCTCGCCCGAGCTCGAGGAGGCGCTCGAGACGCTGAGCGCCGGGGAGCGCGAGGTGCTCGCGCTCCGCATCGTCCTCGAGCTCGACGGCGATGCCACCGCCCGCGTGCTCGGCATCAGCCCGACCGCCGTCTCGACCCGGCTCAGCCGGGCGCTGAAGCGACTCGAGGAGAGGGTGAACGAGGGATGACCGTGAACGAGATCGTCGACGAGCTCCGCGCCACGCGGCCCCGCGCGAGCGACGCGCTCCGCCTCCAGGTGCTCGCGGTCGCCGCGCAGCCCCCCGCGCCGCGGACGTCCCTCCTCGACCGGTTCCGCGGCCCGCGGCGGCTCGTGCTGGCGCTGCCCGTTGCCGCGGGGCTGGCGGTCGCTGCCGCGATCGCCGTCGGCGTGACGCGCCCGGAGTCCGCGGGCCGCGAGGCCGTCGCGCCCGCGACGACCGTCGACCGCCTGGCCGGGACCGCGTCCGAGGCGTACGCCGGCCCGAGTGCGAGCGCGGACGCAGCGGCGGCCGCAGGCGCGATGAAGGCCGCGCCGGGCCCGACGACCGGGCGCGCCCAGCGCTACAGCGCGACCCTCGCGCTCGGCGTCGACGACACGGACGCCCTCTCGGACGCGACGCAGCGCGCGCTCGGGATCGTCCGCGACCTCGGCGGCTTCGTCGTCTCGGCGCGGTACGCGACCGGCGCCGAGGGAACGTCCTCACTGACGCTCCGCGTCCCCTCCGCGCGGGCGGCAGACGCCGTCGCGCGCCTCTCGTCGCTCGGGACGATCCTCGCCCAGGACGTCCAGATCCAGGACCTGCAGGAGCCGCTCGACGGGATCGACAGCGAGCTGCGGCGCGTCCAGGCGCAGCTCGCCGCCGTCACCGCCCAGCTCGCCCGGGCCGACACCCCCGCCGAGCGCGCCCGCCTCACCGCGCGCCGGTCGGACCTGCGCGCGCAGCTCCAGCAGCTCCGCGCCAGCCGGGCCGCGACGACGGCCGAGGCCCGCACCGCGAC
>DASTKY010000430.1:0-3387 GCA_035715495.1 Gaiella sp.
CCGGGCGCCTTGCCGCCGCCCGCGTGAATGCCGCGCGCCACCTCGGCGGCGACGTCCTCGGGGGCCCGTCCGGCGGCGACCCGCGCCTGGGCGTCCTCGAGGAGGCGCGCGCACGCCTCCGCCGTGCCGAGCACGACCGTCCCGGCGCCGAGGATCCCGGCGGCGACCGCCCCCTGCAGGGAGTCGGGGTCGGCGGCGAGCGTCATCCGGGCCGCCACGTTCGTCGGCATCATCCCGTGCTCGGCGATCGAGACGAGGAGCAGGTCGAGGAAGTACCGCTGGTCATCCGTCGGCTCGCGGCCGGTGAGGAGCAGGTGGAAGTACTCGGTGAAGCCGAGTCGCCCCATCAGGTCGCCCGTCAGGTCGCGGCCGCGGACCTCGACCCGGTCGGGGTACGCCTGGGCGATCCGGCTGATCGCGGGCCCGGAGGGTCCGATCTGCATGCGCCGATCTTCGCCCACGGGCGGCCCGCGCCGCCAGAGGAGCCGCTAGCGGAGGGCCTCGGCCGCCGCCTGGCGCAGGATCCGCGCCGTCCGCGCGCCGTACGGGAGCGGCACGGCGCTCGGCGGCGTCCCGGTGAGCCGGGCGTAGACGACGAGGGCCGCGAGCGTCGAGCCGAGCACGCTCGGGTGGAAGTCGTCGGAACCGTAGAGCGCGAGCCGCGGCGCGCGGCGCCAGGCCGCGAGCCACGCCGACCCGGCCGGCAGGAGCGTCGCCCGCCCCGCGGTCGCCGCAGAGCGGTACGACCGGACGACGGCGGGGAACGCGTACGAGCGCGCGGCCTCGGGCCAGACCGTCAGCAGCGCGGTCCGGATGCCGTGCCCGCGCGCGAGCTCCGCCCAGTGGACCGCCCAGGTGCGGAGGTCGACCTGGCTCTCCGGGAGGGAGGACGGCCCCTGCTGGAGCACGACGACGTCCCAGGGGCGGGCGAGGAGCGCCTCACGGGCGCCGGTGAAGGTCCAATGGTCCTCGAGGTTGACGCCGCCGGGCGCCACGGTCGCGTACTCGATCGGGACGCGCTTCGCCGCCCGGCCGAGCGACGCGACGATCGCCGGGAGGTCGTTCGTCGCGGTGAGGCTGTTGCCGACGAAGAGGACGCGGAGCGGCTCGCGCGACGGCGCTCCCGTCCCGGCGGGCTGCGCCGCCGCGACGGCCGCGGTCGCGAGCGCCGCGAGGAGGGCGGCGGCGAGGACGGCGCGGCGCATGGCGGCGAGCATAGTGCGCCTCCTCTCCGCGCCCGGGTCCCGTTACGCTGTGCCGATGAAGAACGCGGCCCGGCCGATGCTCCTCTTTGCGTTCTTCGCCTTTCGGCGCTAGCCGGCGGATCCAGCTCCCGCCACGCGCCGGCTAGCCGACTCCCAGGCGGATGTCCACTCCGAAAGGCTCTCCCCGTGACACAGAACGACAACACCGTCGCCTACCCGGGACGCGAAGGCGCCCACAGCGCGGCCGCCTGCGACCGCCTCTTCCCCGCCGCCCGCCTCGTCGCGCAGCCCACGTTCTCGGACGTCGTCGAGGCGGTCGTCTCGCGACGCTGCGCCTACGGCGTCCTCCCGATCGAGAGCTCGCTCGTCGGCCCGGTCAACGAGACGCACGACCTCCTCTACGACTCGCCGCTCTCGATCGTCGCCGAGGCGATCCTCCCGATCCGGCACTGCCTCGTCGGCCCCGCGGAGGTCGAGCTCGAGCGCGTGCGCGAGATCCGGTCGCACGCCGTCGCGCTCGACCAGTGCCGCAAGCTGCTCGCCTCGATGCCGTGGGCGACGGCGGTCGTCGCGGCCACGACGGGCGACGCCGCGGCCGCGGTCGCCGAGCTGGGCGACGAGACGGTGATCGCGATCGCGAGCGGTCGGGCCGCGCGGCTCCACTCGCTCGTCGTGCTCTCCGACGACGTCGGCGACCACGCGGCGTACACCCGCTTCGCGGCGCTCGCGCCGTACACGCGCCTCGACCGCCGCCACGGCGACTGGCGCACCGCGCTCACGTTCGAGACGCACCACCGCCCGGGCGCGCTCCACCGCGCGATCGAGCCGCTCGCGCGGCGCGAGATCGACATGGTGCAGCTCGTCTCGCGGCCCATCCCCTCGCGGCCCTTCGACTACCGGTTCGACTGCGTGCTCGGGGGCCACCCGCTGGACGCCGAGCTGGCGGCGGCGCTCGCGGAGATGAAGGAGGAGACGGCGCGCCTCCGCGTCTTCGGCTCGTACCGCGCCGACCGCGACGAGGGCTGGGAGACGGTGGCGGCCTAGGCGGCCTCGGCCGCGGGCTCCGGCACGTCCTCGACCCCGGGCAGGTACGTCCGCCACGCGTCGGGGACGCGATGGAGGGCGAGGCTGATGAACAGCACCGGCGACGGCGCCGCCGGCTGCCGCTTCAGGTGCATCGGCGTCTCCTCGAGCAGCCGGTCGCCCTTGCGCAGGTTGCACGGCCCGCACGCGGTGACGACGTTCTCCCAGACGGAGTCGCCCCCGCGCGAGCGCGGCACCACGTGGTCGAGCGTGAGCCGGCTCGTCCCGTCGCCGCAGTAGACGCAGCGCCAGCCGTCGCGGGCGAAGAGCGCCCGGCGCGAGATCCGTCGCTTGACCGACCGGGGCACGCGGACGTAGCTCACGAGTCGGATCACGTGCGGCCGCACGTACGTGTTCGTCGAGGTGCGCAGGGGCTCGTCGTAGCGCTCCACGACCTCGGCCTTCCCCTTCCAGACGAGGACGTGCGCGCGACGCGTCGAGCACACGTTCAGCGGCTCGTAGCTCGCATTCAGGACGAGAACGTGATTCACCGCAGCGCGAGCGTAGCAGCGGGTTCCGGTGGCACCGCGCTCAGCGCCCGAGGCTCTCGTACTCGGGATTCGGGGCCCAGCCGAGCCCCGACGCCATCCGGTTGGACATGTTGAAGAGGCCCGTCACCTCGGCGACGTCCATGACGTCCTCGTCGGTCAGTCCCGCCTCGCGCAGGGCGGCGACGTCCGCCTCGGACATCTCGGTCGGACGGAGCGTGAGCTTCTCGGCGTAGTCGAGCACCGCGTGCATGCGCGGGTCGAGCGCCGCCGCCCGATGGTCGGCGGCGATCGCGTCCGCGAGCGCCGGGTCCTTCGTCAGCTTCCGCAGCGCCGCACCGTGCGCCGCCATGCAGTAGGCGCAGTCGTTGGCGGTCGAGACGACGACGGCGATCATCTCGCGCTCGGCCTTCGTGAGGCCCGAGTCGCCCTTCATCGCCTCGTCGTACCAGGCGTTCCAGGCGAGCAGGCGGCTCGGCCGGAGCGCGTAGAGCCGCAGGACGTTCGGCACGAAGCCGAGCTTCTCGAGCGACGGCTGCCAGAGCTCGTGCACCTCGGGCGGCAGCTCGTCGTCGGCCGGGACGCGGAGCCAGGTGAGGCGCTCGCCGACG
>DASTKY010000431.1:0-2131 GCA_035715495.1 Gaiella sp.
CGAGACCAGGTCGAACGGGCGCTCGAAGAGGCGGAGCCGCCGGGCGACCATCGCGCACGCGAACGCGATCAAGAAGCCCACGACCACTGCGATCACGGTGAGCTTGATGTGCTGGACGAGCGCCGGCTGGAGCACGTCGGCCCAGTTGTCGCGGACCCAGTCCGGGCAGAAGAGCCGGTTCTCCTGGACGCAGTCGCTCGCCTCGCCGAAGTCCGGGATGACCGGCTCGGAGGGGTCGCCGCCGGTCACCGGGCGAGACGGGCGGAGAGGGTGTCGAGGCCGAGCCGGCCGACGGGCTCGCCGGCCTCGTCGAGGACGACGACGTGCGACGTCCCCTCGGTCAGCATCGTCGAGAGCGCGTCCCGGAGCGACGTCCCGCCGGGGAGCGCCGGGCCGGGAACGCGGCCGTCGAGCGGCTCGAGCTCGACCTCGTCGAGGCGGACGAGCGAGAGGCGCTTCAGCCCACGGTCGCCGCCGACGAAGCTCGCGACGAAGTCGTCGGCCGGCGACGCGAGGATCGCCTCCGGGGTGTCGTACTGCGCGAGCCGCCCGCCCGGGCGCAGGATCGCGATCCGGTCGCCCATGAGGATCGCCTCGTCGATGTCGTGCGTCACGAAGATCACCGTCTTCCCGACGGCCCGGTGGATGCGGAGGAACTCGTGCTGGAGCCGCGTCCGCGTGATCGGGTCGAGGGCGCCGAACGGCTCGTCCATCAACATCGCGGGCGGGTCGGCCGCGAGCGCCCGCGCGAGCCCGACGCGCTGGCGCTCGCCGCCCGAGAGCTGCGTCGCGTACCGCGCGCGATAGTCGCGCGCGGGCAGGTCGACGAGGTCGAGCAGCTCGTCCACGCGCGCGTCCGTCCGGCGCTTGTCCCAGCCGAGGAGGCGCGGGACGGTCGCGACGTTCTCGGCAACGGTCATGTGGGGGAAGAGGCCGGTCTGCTGGATCACGTAGCCGATCCCGCGCCGCAGCTCCGTCGTCTCGAGCCCGCGGACGCTCCGGCCCCCGATCCGGATGTCGCCCTCGGTGATGTCGATCAGCCGGTTGACCATCTTCATCGCCGTCGTCTTCCCGCCGCCCGAGGGCCCGACGAGCACGCAGATCTCCCCGGCGGGGACGACGAGAGAGAGGTCGTCGACGGCAGGCGCCGCCGCTCCCGGATAGCGCTTCGTGACGTGGTCGAAGACGATCTCAGCCGCGAGGCCGCTCATCCCGCGACAGCCTATTGAGACGGGTGCGGGGTCAGGCGCGGCGGAGCGCCGCCCCGGCGAGCGAGGCGAGCACGAAGGCACCCGCGCCGAGCAGCACGATCGTCCCGCCCGGCGGGAGGTCGCCGTAGTACGACAGCGTCAGCCCCGCGAGGACCGAGCCGAGGCCGATCACCATCGCGAGGCCGAGCGTCGAGCGTAGGCTCCAGGCGACCCGCTGCGCCGCGACGACGGGCAGGACCATCAGCGCGGCGATCAGGAGGATCCCGACGACGCGCATCGAGATGCCGACGGTCAGCGCGGCGAGCACCGCCACCGCCGTGTTCAGCAGCGCGACCGGCGCGCCGGCGACGCGGCTCCCCTCGTCGTCGAGCACCGCGGCGACGAGGCCGCGGTAGAGGACGGCGATCGCCGCGAGCGACGTCACGCCCAGCGCGAGGACGACCCAGAGGTCGCTCCACGTCACGGTCAGGATCGAGCCGAAGAGGAACTGGAAGAGGCCGACGTCGAGCCGGTCGGCACTGGAGACGAGGACCACGCCGAGCGCGATCCCCGTGTAGAAGACGAGCGCGAGCGCCTGGTCGCCCGCCGTGCCGCCGCGGGAGCGGAGCCACTCGATTGCGAGCGCCCCCACCACGGCGAAGCAGAGCGCCGTGAGGACGGGCGAGACGCCGAGCAGGTACCCCGCCGCGACCCCGGCGACCGCGACGTGGCCGAGGCCGTCCCCGACGAGCGACTGCCTGCGCTCCACGAGGAAGAACCCCACCGCCGGCGCGAGCACCCCGACGACCGCGCCGACGGCGAAGGCCAGGCGCATGAACTCGAGCTCGAGCATCGCGCTAGTGGGCGTGCGACGGGTCGTGCCAGACGGCGGGGAGCTCCGTGGGGTCGCCGTCGAATGCGATGCCGCCGCGCACGAGCAC
>DASTKY010000432.1:0-3469 GCA_035715495.1 Gaiella sp.
GCCGAGGCACGCGAGGCGGCGGACGAGGCGGAGGCGCGCCGTCTCGCCGCTCGTGGCCCGCTCGAGGGGCTCCGCCGCGAGAACCGCGAAGGGGCCGACGCCGGCGGTGAGCCTCGCCGTGTCCGCCGCGGCGGCCGGCACGGTCGCCTCGACGACGTACGTGAACGGGTCGCCGAACGGGATCGTCGCGGGCGCACGTGCGCCGACCGCGACCTGCGGCCCCGCCGCGCCCGCGCCGGCCGCACCGTGGGCGGCGAGCGCGACGGCCGCGACGACCGGGGCGAGGGCCTTCAGGCCGCGCGCCGTCGCAGCCTCCGTCGTCGGGTCGCCCACGCGAGGAACGAGCGCAGGACGAGGTCGGGGTCGGCGCTCTCGACGACGACGGGGTCGAGGCCGAGTCGGCGGAAGCCGTCGAGCAGCGACCGGAACCGCTCCTCGTGCGCTGCCCGCCGGCGGCGCGCCCCGCGACGCGACAGCCACGTCTCCCGGACGGCGCCGCCCTCGGCCGCGACGAACGGGACCGCGAGGCCGCCGACCTCCGGGAAGCTCTGCTCCCAGGTGGGATCCTGGACGACGACCGGGACCACGTCCCACGCGCGGGCGCGCAGCCGCAGCCAGTGCGCCGGGTCGAGGTCGCCCAGGAAGTCGGAGACGACGAAGACGAACGACCCCGTCGGCAGCCCCGTCGTCTGGAGCGCGAGACCGCGCAGCGCGGAGCCGAGGTTCTGCGCCGCGCGTCGCGGCTCGACGAGCTCGACGCGGGCCGCGCGCGCGCTCCTGGCGATCAGGCGCGCGACGGCGTCCGTCGCGGCCGCCTTGTCGAGCCACGGGAACGACGGCCCGTAGAGGGCCATCGCCGGCCGCGGGTCGACGGCGACCGCCACGCGCGGGGTCTCCGCGGCGAAGTGCTCGTTGACGACGAAGACGTCGGTCGACCGGGCGGCCGAGAGGCGCGCCGACGTCGCCCAGTCGATGGTCGAGACGGGATCGCCCGGGCGGTACGGCCGCGACCCGACGACCTCGTCCCCGTCCCCGCGCCGCAGGCTCCGGCGCAGGCCTCCCGGCTGGCCCACGAAGCGCCGGACGGGGACGAGCGGGAAGGTGGAGCCGCGTGCGGCCGTCACGCGCGCGCGTCCCAGAGCGGCTCCGGCCGCGGGGCGCGCTCGAAGCAGCGCGCGCGGATCCTCTCGAGGAGCTCGGCCCGCGTCTCGTCGCCGACGAGCGTCTCCGCGGTCGGGACGAACCGGTGCGCCAGCACGGGCAGGAAGAGCCGCTCGACGTCCTCGGGGACCGCGAAGCTCCGGCCCTCGACGAGGGCCGCGGCGCGGGCGACGCGGTCGAGCGCCAGGCTGCCGCGCACCGAGGCACCGACCTCCAGCTCCTCGACCTCGCGCGTCGCGCGGACGAGCTCGACGATCCAGCGGCGGAGCAGCGGATCGACGTAGACGTGCTCGACGGCCTCGAAGAGCACCGTGACCTCGTCGCGCGAGACGACCGGCCGGAGCCGCTCGAGCGGGTGGCCGTGCACCTGGTCCTCGACGATCCGCAGCTCCTCGTCGAGCGCCGGATACCCGAGGGACGTGCGGACGAGGAAGCGGTCGAGCTGCGCCTCGGGCAGGGGGAACGTGCCGTCGTGCTCGATCGGGTTCTCGGTCGCGATCACGAAGAACGGGTCGGGCAGCGGCCGGGTGACCCCGTCGGCCGTGACCTGTCCCTCCGCCATGGCCTCGAGCAGCGCCGACTGCGCCTTCGGGAGCGCGCGGTTGATCTCGTCGACCAGCAGGATGTTCGCGAACACCGGCCCCGGGCGGAACTCGAAGCGGCGGGCCGGCGGGTCCCAGACCGAGAGGCCCGTGATGTCGGTCGGCTGCAGATCGGGCGTGCACTGGATCCGCACCGCCTCGGCGTCCTCCACGCTCGCCGCGAGGGCGCGCGCGAGCATCGTCTTCGCGGTTCCCGGGACGTCCTCGAGGAGGACGTGGCCGCGGGCCGCGAACGCGGCGAGGACGAGCCGGAGCACGTCCGTCTTGCCGACGACGACCTGCTCGACGCTCGCGACGAGGCGGCCCGCGACCTCGGCCGCGGCCTCGACCGCGTCGGCCTCCCCCCGCTCGACGTCGGGCGCGGTCATCCTCGTCCCCGGCCTCGCACGCCGGAAGCGTCGCACACGCAGTGCCCGCTCACGGAAGGGCGTACGCGTCGACGACGTGGCGCGGCGTCACGATCCCGGGCGGCTCGGCCCCCGCGGCGACCACGAGCAGGTCTCCCGCGACCGTCGGGCAGGCGTTGATCCCGGCCGGGGCGGCCAGGCGGCGGAGGACGCGGCCGTCGTCCGCCGCGAGCGCGTAGACCGTGCCGTCGTACGTCGCCGTGAGGACGACGTCGTTGACGACGGTCGCGCAGCCGAAGACCGGCGACGGCAGCGGCCGCCGCCAGCGGCGCGTCCCGGTCGCGAGGTCGAGCGCGACGACCTCGCCGCGCGCCCCGGCGAGGTCGACCGCCCCGAGGTCGTCGTAGCCCGTCGCCCCGCCGCGCATGCACAGCTCGACGACGGGGACGTAGACCGTTCCCCGCGCGACGGCCATCGGGGTGAGGGCGCCGCCGAAGAGCCCCGGGCAGACCGTCACGGGCGTCACGGGCAGCGGGCCGAGGTCGTTCACGTGCCGCCCGACCGACGCGGCCCAGAGGCGGCGCCGCTCGTCGCGGTCCCAGGCGATCACGCGGCCCGCCTTGCCGCTGCCGACGACCACGTTCCGCTCCGCGCCGGCCACGTCGGCCCGGACGAGCACCGGCGGCAGCGCGAAGTCGTAGTCGCGGACGTCGTGCGGCGTGACCTGGTCGAACCAGCGGAGCTCGCCGGTCCGGCCGTCGAGCGCGAGGAGCGAGTCGGTGTAGAGCGCCGGTCCCCGGTAGGCGGCCCCGTTGGGCTCGGCGGGCGTGCCACCCCACGGGAGCGGGTTCGCCGTGCCGACGTACACCGTGCCCGCGGGGTCGACGGTCGGCGTCCACCAGGCGCCGCCGCCGGAGGCGACCCGGGGGTTGGCCCACGGGTCGCGCACGGTGGTGAACCTCCAGCGCACGGCTCCGTCCGCGGCGTCGAGGGCGTAGACGACGCCCTTGCCGCCGGGCTCCTGGGCGACGGAGCTCGTGAAGACGATGCCACCCGCGACGGCGGGCGCGAGCTCGAGCGGCCGGCTCGGCGCGGTCACGCGGCGCGTCCACACGACGTCGCCGGTCGCGCGGTCGAGGGCGAAGACGGTCGTGTCGGTGCTCCCGAAGAGGCGGCCGTCCGCCGCGGCGAGCCCGTTCGGCCCGCCGCGGACGCGGTCGAACGAGCGCCGCCAGCGCACCTCGCCCGTCCCGGCGTCGAGCGCGTAGACGTTGCTGTTGAGCGTCTGGACGACGACGGTCCCGTCGAGGACGAGCGTCGTGCCCGCGAGCAGGCCGGAGTAGGTCGTCTGCTCGGGCA
>DASTKY010000433.1:0-4673 GCA_035715495.1 Gaiella sp.
GTGCTCGACCTGGACTACGAGGAGGACTCGGACGCCGAGACGGACATGAACGTCGTCATGACCGGGGACGGCCGGCTCGTCGAGGTGCAGGCCACGGCGGAGCGCGATCCCTTCTCGCGCGAGCTGCTCGACTCGCTGCTCGACCTCGCGGCGGGCGGTATCGAAGAGCTCACCGCGGCGCAGGCCGAGGCGGCCGCAGCTCTCGCCGAGTGAGGCTACTCCTCAGCTCGCGCAACGCGAACAAGCTGCGCGAGCTGCGGGCGGCGCTCCCCGAGTGGGACATCGAGCTCCTCGACGCGCCGGAGGAGCCGGTCGAGGACGGTGCGACGTTCCTCGACAATGCACGGATCAAGGCGCGGCACGGCCGTCTGCACGCGCCGAGCGATGCGTGGGTCGGAGGCGAGGACTCCGGGATCGAGGTGGCCGCGCTCGGCGGGAGGCCGGGCGTCGATTCGGCACGCTGGGCCGTGGACGGAGTGCTGCAGCTCCTCTCCGAGCTCGGAGACGCGGAGGATCGACGCGCCCGGTACGTCTGCGAGCTGGTCGTACTCGATCCGGAAGGGGCCGAGCTCCGCGCGCCGGGGGCGCTGGAAGGAGACATCGCACGCGAAAGGCGCGGCGACGAGGGCTTCGGGTACGACCCGATCTTCGTCCCGCACGGCGAGTCGAGGACGGTCGCAGAGCTCGGCAACGCCTGGAAGGCCGTGCACTCACACCGCGCTCGGGCCGCCCGCGCGCTGGCGCAACTCCTCGCCGAACGCTGATAGCGTCGGCTGCATGGAAGCGGCTCAGGCGATCCGCGAGCTGATGGAGCTCTCGTCCCAGATCACCGCGGCGATCGCGCTCGGCGAGGACGGATCAGTGCTCGCGTCCTCCTCGGACGACGCGGCGGCGACGGCGTCTTTGTCCGCGTCCACCCTCGAGCTCGTCTCGGCGGCAGCCGATCTCGGCCCGGACGGCGGCGACGTCACCCGCGTCGAGGTCGAGCTCGACGAGGGCGCGCTCTTCGTCGTGCGCGAAGACGGTCGCACGGTCGCGGCGACGACCGGCCCGAAGCCGACATCGGGTCTCGTCGTCTACGACCTGCGCACGTGCGCGCAGGCGATCGATACGTCGCCGAAGAAGCGGCGCGCGCCGCGGAAGCCCAAGGAGGAGTCGGCGTGAGGAAGCTCATCCGGCTCGTCATCCTCGTCGTCCTCGCCGTCTGGGCCTGGCGCAAGCTCTTCGGCCCGTCCGGGTCCGAGGAGCGGGCGGGCGTTTCGTACGCCGACGGGTCGGCGGTCGTGCTCGAGCCCGGAACTCCCGGCTTCGAGCGCCTTGCCTCGATCACACGCTCCGCGCTCCGCAGGTGACACACGACGAGCTCGGCGCGCTGCTCGTCGAGCGGGCGCTGCTCGAAGGCGACTTCGTCCTCCGCTCGGGACGCCGGTCGACCTGGTACCTCGACAAGTACCGGTTCGAGACCGAGCCGGACCTCCTCGGGCCACTCGGCGAGGCGCTCGCGGGCACCGTACGCGACGCCGAGCCGGACACGGTTCGGCTTGCCGGCCCGGCTCTCGGGGCGGTCGCGTTGGCAGCTTCGGCAGCAATGGCGTCCGGTCTGCCCTTCATCATCGTGCGCGGTGAAACCAAGGAATACGGCACGGCCAAACGCATCGAGGGGGTCTTCGCGCCGGGTGAGCTGGTGTGCCTCCTCGAGGACGTCGTCACCTCGGGCGGAGCGCTCGCTGAGGCCGTGTCCGCCGTCCGCGACGAGGGTCTCGTCGTCCGGAATGCCGTCTGCGTCGTCGACCGGGAGGAGGGTGGTTCGGACGCCCTCGCCCGTCTCGGCGTGCGTCTCCGGCCGCTCTTTCGCGCAAGCGAGTTGCTGGAGATGCGAAAAATCCCCGGAAAACGGCATGGTTGAGCCAAATACGGAGGGGTGTTAGGCTCCCCCCGGTTCCGTGAACCCCGAATCCGACGTCAGGAGGAGAAAGTGACCAAGCAGGATTTCGTGGACGCCGTGGCCGATGCGGCCGGCATGTCCAAGCGTGAGGCCGGCGCCGCCGTCGACGCCGTGCTGGACACGATCACGGACGCTTTGAAAGGCGGTGACACCATCACGTTCACCGGCTTCGGCAAGTTCTCGACCTCGGCCCGCGCGGCGCGCATGGGCGTGAACCCGCGAACGGGGGAAAAGGTCCACATCGCCGCGACGACCGTCCCGAAGTTCACCGCAGGAAGCGCGCTCAAGTCCGCCGTCAAGGGCGGGTAGCGACTCCGACCCGAAGGATCGAAAGGCCGTCCTGCGCGCATGGAGCGTAGGGCGGCCTTTCCTTTGCGCTTGTAGGCGAACGTATGTTCGTATACGGTGGATCGGGTGCAGCTGTCCTTCGACGCCGCCGACCGTCTCGTGGAGCTCGTCCATGCCCGGCGCGGGGCCGTGTCGCCCGAGGACGCGGCGCGCGTGCTCTTCGCCCTCGAGCGTGCGCCCGTCACGCTCGCGCACTCACTGCTCGGCGACGTCGTCGACGGCGACTCGCGCCTGGCATGGCGAGGGACGCGCGTCGGGCTGGCGGACGAGAACGTCACCGACACGCTCATCGAGGACGCGGAGGTCGTCGTGTTCGACCTCGAGACGACCGGGCTCTCGGCGCGCCGCGACCGGATCTGCGAGATCGGTGCCGCGCGGATCCGCTCGCTCGAGGTCGCCGAGACGTTCGAGACTCTCGTCCAGCCGGGCGTCGCGCTGCCGCCGACGATCGCGCGCCTGACCGGCCTGCGGGACGCGGAACTCCGCCTTGCTCCCCGGCCCGAGCTCGCGATCCGCAGATTCCTTGCGTTCGCCGGCGACGCGCCGCTCGCCGCTCACAACGCCCGCTTCGACGTCGGCTTCGTCGACTGCGCCGTGGAGCGCCTCACCGGCCGGCGCGTTGCAGCCGCCGTCATCGACACGGTCTGGCTCGCCAGGCGCCTGCTGCACCGCCGCAGCGAGCGCTTCTCGCTGCGGCAGCTCGCTCACTTCTTCGGGACGTCGTCCGACCCCTGTCACCGCGCGCTCCCGGACGCGGTTGCGACCGCGGAGATCCTCGTCGCGCTGCTCGGGCTGGCGCAGGAGCGCGGCGCGCGGACCCTCGCCGAGGTGATCGAGCTCGCCGCGCCGCGCGAGCGCCGGCTCCACGCACGCCGTCCGCTCATCGCCGGCGCTCCGACGACGCCCGGCGTCTACCTCTTCCGCGACCGGAACGACGCGGTGCTCTACGTGGGCAAGGCGCGCGACCTGCGCGCGCGGTTGCGCTCGTACTTCGCGGGGGACCGGCAGCGGCCCGCCGTGGAGGCCGCACTCGGCGCGGTCGCCCGCGTCGAATGGCGTGAGCTCGGGTCCGAGCTCGAGGCGTCGCTCGAGGAGCTACGGCTCATCCGCGAGCTGCGACCGCCCGCGAACGCGCGGGGTGGACGTCCGCAGTCGTACCTGCGGAGGCGCGGAGAGCGGTGGGTCGTCGTGTCCGAGCCGACGAGGTACGGACCGATCGCGAGCAAGCGACGCGCGCAGCTTGCCGCACGCGCGCTCGGCGACTTCGAGGGCGACGATCTCGGTGCCGCGCTTCCGGCTCTCCGCGCCAGGCTCCCGCGCCTCGCGCAGGCCCTGCGCTTCGAGGACGCCGCGCGGCTCCGGGACCGGATCGGCGCGCTCGAGGAGGTCGCCGAGCGTGTCGCAGAGCTCGATCGCCTCCGCGCGGCGGAGCTGTGCATCCTCGCGCCCGCCCGTGAGTCCGCGTTCTGGCGGGCGTTCTTCGTCGCGGAGGGCCGCGTCACGGCACGCACGATCCCGCGCGGAGCTGCGGGCCGGTTCGAGGTCGAGAACGGGCTGGCCGCGGCAGCGAGTGCCGAGCTCTCGCTGGCGTCCGAGGACGCCGCCGACCTCCTAGCCGTCGCGGGCTACCTGCGCAGGCCGCCGCCCGAGCTGCGCGTGGTAGGCCTCCGGGCGGCGGAGATCGCGGCTGCGTGAGCCGGGCTTTGTTCTCCGCGGTCCCGTCTAGCCTTGAGGCGTGGAGGAAGCCGCGAACTTCGCCGACCGGCTCGCGGCGGCAGTGAACCGGAAGCAGAGCCAGCTCGTCGTCGGCCTCGACCCGCGTCTCGACCTCCTCCCGATGGAGCTGCGCGGCGAGGCCGTGCTCGGCCGAGCGGCGGCTGCGTCGTCCGTCGCGCGCTTCTGCCGGGGGATCGTCGACGCGGTCGGGCCGTATGTCGTCGCCGTCAAGCCGCAGTCTGCGTTCTTCGAGGCGCTCGGCGCCGACGGTTTTCGCGCGCTCGAGGAGGTCTGCGACTATGCCCGCAGCGTCGGCCTGCTCGTGCTCGTCGACGCGAAGCGCGGAGACATCGGCTCGACCTCCCGTGCCTACTCGGAAGCCTTCCTCGAGCCGCGCGACGTCGGCTCGCCTCTGGCGGACGCGATGACCGCGAGCCCGTATCTGGGGCTCGACTCCGTCGAGCCGTTCCTCGCCGCCTGTCGACGGCACGGTGCCGGGGTGTTCTTCCTCGTCCGCACGTCGAACGCCGGCGCGGCCGACGTGCAAGACCTCGCCATGTCGGACGGCAACCCTCTGTGGCACCACGTGGCTCAGCTCGTCAGAGAGTGGGGCGAGCCGCTCGTCGGCGAGTCGGGGATGTCGAGCGTCGGCGCGGTCGTCGGC
>DASTKY010000434.1:0-5311 GCA_035715495.1 Gaiella sp.
AGCGATCCCGGCGATCGAGCGCAGCAACGGTCGGCGGACCCTCTCGCGGTCGTCCCCTGCCTCGTCCGCGCGGAAGCGCCGGAGCAGCTCGACCTGGATCGCGTTCATGGGATCGACGTACGGGTTTCGCAGTCGGATCGAGCGCTGCACGACCGGATGGCGGTCGAGCAGCTCCTTCGTCCCGACGATCCGCAGCACCGCCGCGACCGTGCGCGCGTGCTCCTCGGCGATCGGCGTGAACACGTGTGCGTCGTCGACGAGGTCGAGATAACCCTCCGCGATGTCGAGGCTCGACTTCGCGAGCGTCATCTCCAGGTTCTCGACGAGCGAGCGGAACGACGCCCACTCGCGGTACAGACGACGCAGGTCTCGTGTCCCGATCGTCCCGAACGCCGTGCCGCAGCCGTACCACGCTGGCAGCAGGCAGCGATTCTGGGTCCAGGCGAAGACCCACGGGATTGCCCGCAGCGACGCGAGGTAGTCCTCGGCCGCAGGGCGCCGCGCCGGCCGCGACCCGATCTCGAGGAGCGCGAGCTCGTCGATCGGCGTGAACTGCCGGAAGAACGGGACGAAGTCTCCTTCGTCCCACACGAGCTCGCGATACGCGCGATGTGCGACGGCGGAGAGCTCGTCCAAGAGCTCGACACCGCCGGCCGGCGGCTCCGAACCGGAGACGTCCGGGAATGCCGAGAGCAGTGTCGCGGCCACCGCAGCCTCGAGGTTTCGGTAGGCGAGGCCCGGCAACCCGTACTTGAAGGACACCGTCTCGCCTTGCTCGGTCACTTTCAGACGACCCGGCGGAGAGCCTGCGGGCTGGGCGAGTATCGCGGCGTGCGTTGGGCCGCCTCCGCGCCCGGCGCTTCCGCCGCGCCCGTGGAAGATCGTGAGCGCGACCTTTCGCCGGGTAGCGAGCCTCATCAGTGCCCGCTGCGCGCGGTAGATCTCCCACTGCGCCGTCAGGTACCCGCCGTCCTTGCCCGAGTCGGAGTACCCCATCATCACCTCGAGCCGCCCGTCGCGGGCAACCCGGGGATCTTCGAGGAGCTCCTCGACGATCGCGGGTGCTGCTCGCAGGTCGGCAATCGTCTCGAAGAGCGGCACCGCCGAGACCGGCTCCTCGACGAGGTCGAGCACGCGCAGGACGTCGGCGGCACCCGTCGTCCCCGAGACGATCACCGTGTCGAGCGCGCCCGGCCCGTGTCGGGCGCGAGAGCGCGTCACGGCGGCGAGCGTCTCACGTATCCGGGCCTCCGGGTCCTGGAGGTCTCGTGCGTGCACGCGGACGTCGAGCTTGGCCAGGTGGAGCCCGAACAGCTCGACGCGACGGCGCAACGCGGCCAGCCGGCCGTCCGCGACGCGCGTTGCTCGTGACTGGCGCAGGCTGCGGTCGAGCAGGTCGAGATCGGCTGCCAGCTGCGACACGGACGCGTAGCCGGGCTCCCCGGTGTCCTCCAGGTCGTTGACGAGCCGTCGCCAGACGAAGCTCAGCTTCCGCCTGTACGGCTCGTCCAGGTTGCGGTCGCCCAATTCGGCCGCGTACTCGGCGAGCTCGCGCTCGTCGTCCGCGAGCGACGCAGCGAGCTCGGGAGGCGTCGGCACGATCCGACTCGAGATGCCGATCGCCTCGGCGAGCGAACGCACCTCGGACGCGTACGTTGCGAGCGCGAGCGCGCGGGCTCGGTCGAGCGCCTCGTCGATGGTCTCGGGGCCGGCGGCGGGATTGCCGTCGAGGTCGCCTCCGATCCACGTCCCGAACCGGAACGGTGGCGGCGCACCGGGCAGGAGACGCCGGTAGTCGGCGAGCAGGAGCTCCGACACGCGCAAGAGGCTCTGCTCGAAGAACCAGAGCCCGTGGCGGATCTCGTCCACCACCCTGGGGCGCTGCGAGCGAACCTCGTCCGTCTGCCACAGCAGCGTGATCTCCTCGGCGATGGCGGATTCGACGCGGCGCCGGCGAGCAGGCGTGAGTGCGTGGTCGTCGAGCACCGCGAGGTCGCGGCTCAGTCGGAGGTTCGCTGCGAGCACGGTGCGGCGCGTGGCCTCGGTCGGATGGGCGGTGAGGACGAGCTCGAGCGAGAGGCCGCGTGCCGCTCGCTCGACCTCGTCGCGCGCGACGCCTGCGTCTTCGAGTCGCGCGATCGCATCGGCGAGCGACTCGCGCGGCGTACGCCGCTCGTGCTCGTACTGGCGGCGACGGCGCAGGCGATGGTGCTGCTCGGCGAGGTTCACGAGCTGGAAGTAGACGCTGAAGGCGCGCAGGACGAGTGCCTGCCGCTCGACGTCGAGCTCGGCGACCGCGTCGCGCAGCGCCTGGCGCCGCGTCGCCCGACCGGTGGCACGCGCCGTGCGTGCGAGCAGTCGTATCCGCTCCTCGAGCTCGAGGATCTCCTCGCCCTCCTGCTCGACGAGCACACGCCCGAGGATGTCGCCGAGGAGGCGGACGTCGCGCCGTAGCGGCGCGTCGGAGGAGTCTGCGCCGGGAGTCGTCATCGGACGACGCCTAGCGTGTCAGCTCGCGGTCACACCGACACGCCGAGGTGCTCGAGCAGGACGTCGGCGTCTGCCTCGATCTCGACGGGCTGCAGGCGGTGGGCGACGGGCTGCGGCGTCTTCAGCCCGTCTCCCGTGACGAGCAGCACGACCGTATCCCCGTCGCCGATCGCGCCGCTCGCGACCGCCTGTCGCAGGGCGCCGAGGGTGACGCCCGCAGCGGTCTCGCCGAAGACGCCGGTCGTCTCGGCGAGGAGCGCCATGTTCTCTCCGACCTCGTCCTCGGCGACCGCATGGATCGCCCCGCCCGAGGACTTCGCCGTTGCGACCGCGAGGTCGCCGTCGGCGGGGTTGCCGATAGCGAGGGAGCGCGCGACGGTGTCGGGCCGCAGCGGCGTGACCTTGCGATTCTCGGCGAACGCCGTCGCGACCGGCGCGCACCCTTCTGCCTGGCCGCCGTACAGCCGGGGCGCGCCGCCCTCGACGAGGCCGAGCTCGCGCAGCTGGTGGAATCCCTGGTGCACCTTCGAGAACATGGCACC
The DNA here is from genome assembly GCA_035715495.1 of Gaiella sp. GTDB lineage: Bacteria > Actinomycetota > Thermoleophilia > Gaiellales > Gaiellaceae > Gaiella. The sequence goes on from DASTKY010000434.1 coordinate 3,033, forward strand.
GGACGCGATCGGGGCGACGACCGCATCGGGGAGCTCCCAGCCGAGCTGCTCGGCGATCTCGAAGGCGAGCGTCTTCGAGCCTTCGGCGTAGTACGAGCGGAGGCCGACGTTGACGAACGCCCAGTCGAGCTCGAACGAGAGCTCGACCGAGAGGCGGCTGCAGTCGTCGTAGCTCCCGTCGACGGCGTAGATCGTCGCGCCGTAGACGGCGGTCGCCGTAAGCTTCTCCGGCTCGAGGCTCGCCGGGCAGAGGACGGCGGCCTCGATGCCCTCGGCGGCCGCTCGGGCTGCGACCGCGTTGGCAAGGTTGCCGGTCGACGAGCAGGCGAGCGTCGTCGCGCCTCCCTCGAGCGCCTTCGCGCAGGCGACCGCGACGACGCGGTCCTTGAACGAGTGCGTCGGATTGGCCGTGTCGAGCTTGAGGTAGAGCGTCCCCACGCCGAGCGCGGAGGCGAGCCTCGGAGCCGTCATGAGCGGCGTCAGTCCCGGCGCGAGTCGCGGCTCTTCCGGAGGGGCGACAGGGAGGAGCGGCGCGTAGCGCCACAGCGATGGTGGGCCGGCCTCGATCTCCTCGCGAGTGAGATCTCGTCGCAGGGCCTCCGTGTCGTACACCGGCTCGAGCGGCCCGAAGCACCGCGAGCAGACCCCGACGGGGTCCAGCGGGTATTCGCGCTCGCAGGCACGGCAACGAAGGGACAGGCAGTAGGTGGGTACAGCTGACACGACGACCTCCTTCTCCTCGCTCGACACATCCACCCGGGATTGGCACCGTGCTCGGAAGAGCCGGTTGCCGAGGCGTCACAGGGCCGGTCCCTCAGCCTCTCTCGATGCGGAGCGAGGCGTGCCTCGCGTCCGGTGGCCAGTATACGAACTGAAGTGAGCCTGCGCGAGGACATCGAACGCGAGGCGGCGGCGGCCGACGCGGCCGTGGCGGCCTTGAGCGACGAGCGCGTCTCCGACGCCTTGCGCCGCGCGGGGGCGCTGGCACGCGACTGCCGGGATTCGATCCTCGAGGCGAACGCAGTGGACGTCGAGCGGGCGGCGGGGCGGCTCGACGAGGGGACGCTCGACCGCCTCCGCCTCGACGACGCCCGCGTGGACGCTCTGGCGCGCCAGATCGAGACGATGGCCGAGATCCCGCCGCTGGAGCGGGAGGTCGACGCATGGACGCTCCCGAACGGCCTCCGCGTGAGCGAGCGCCGGATCCCGATCGGCACCGTAGGGGCGAACTTCGAGGCGCGGCCGAACGTCGCGCTGGACGTGGCCGGGCAGCTGCTCAAGAGCCTGAACACGGCCGTGCTGCGCACAGGTGGCGCGGCGCTCGGCACGGTGACCGCGCTCGTCGACGACGTCCTCCATCCCGCGCTCGAGGCGAGCGGGCTGCCGCCCGGCGCCGTCGGGCTCGTGCGCTCGGCCGACCGCGAGGGAGCGCGTCTCCTCGTCTCGCTCCCGCGGCTCATCCCGCTCGTGATCCTCCGCGGGAGCGGCGAGACGACCGCCGCACTTGCGCGGCTCGCCGCCGAGAGCGGAGTGCGAACGCTGGCGCACGCCGAGGGCGGCGGCGTTCTCTACATCCACGGCTCCGCATCGCATGAGAAGGCGCTCGCGCTCGCCGAGGCGAGCCTCGACCGCCTCGGCGTCTGCAACCGCTTGAACCTCGCCCTCGTCGACCGCGTGGCCGAGGACCTCGTGCCCGCGCTGCTCGCGCTCTTCGCGGAGAAGGGGCTCGAGGTGCGCGGCGACGTCGAGGGCGCGGCGCCGCTGGACCGGCCGCTCGGGCACGAGTGGGCCAGCGATCCCGAGCGCATCTCGACGGTGACGGTTGCGGTCGTCGACGGCCTCGACGAGGCCGTCTCCGTCGCGAACGGGCAGACGTCCGGCCTCGCGGCCGGCATCGTCGCCGAGGACGAGGACGCGGCGGTGCGCTTCCTCGACGGCTACCGCGGGACGGCAGCTTTCTGGCACGCGACGACCCGCTTCACCGACGGCTTCGAACTGACCGGCGCGCCCGAGACGGGGATCAACGTCGACTGGGCGCCCGGACCGCGCGGGCCCGTGACGTACCGCGACCTCTGGCTTCGCCAGTACCGGATCGTCGGCGACGGCTCGCAGACGCGATGATCACCCCAGAAAGTGCCGCGCACTTCCCGGGGGCCGCGATATGACGGTCGTCGTCAAGCTCGGGTCCAGCCTCGTGGCCGGCTCGCAGGGATCCGTTCGCACGACCGTGCTGCGGCGCCGAGCCCGGGAGATCTCCGCGATCGTGACGGGCGGCGAGC
>DASTKY010000435.1:0-4844 GCA_035715495.1 Gaiella sp.
CACTCGATCGGGATGACGATGATCGAGTTCCCGAAGGTCGGGGAGGGCATCGAGACCGAGCTGGCCGAGAACATGGTGCTCTCGATGCACCCGCACGCCATCGCCGCGAACGGCGAGGACTGCCTCTACATGCAGGACACCTGGCTCGTGACGGCGGACGGCGGCGTGCCGCTCGCCGGGCTGCCGATGGAGATCGTCGTCCGCTGATGCCGCTCGCGGAGGGCCTCGTCAGGAACGAGGACGGCGTCACCCGGTGCCGGTGGGGCGGGGGCGACGACGCGCTCTACCGGGCGTACCACGACGACGAGTGGGGGCTGCCGGTCGTCGACGACGTCCGGCTGTTCGAGAAGCTCTCGCTCGAGGGCTTCCAGGCCGGGCTCTCGTGGATCACGATCCTCCGCAAGCGCGAGGCCTTCCGCCGCGCGTTCGCGGGCTTCGACTTCCGGCGCGTCGCCGAGTTCGGCCCGCACGACGTCGAGCGCCTGCTCGAGGACGCGTCGATCGTCCGTCACCGGGGGAAGATCGAGTCCGTCATCGGGAACGCCGGCCGTGCCGTCGAGCTCGTCGAGGCCGAGGGCTCCCTCGCCGCGTTCGTCTGGCGGTTCGAGCCGCCCGCGGAGCACCGGCCGCGACGCCTGACGCACGAGGCGCTCTCCGGGCTCGCCCAGACCGACGCCTCCCGCGCCCTCGCGAAGGAGCTGAAGCGGCGGGGCTGGACATTCGTCGGGCCGACGACGGTCTATGCGTTCATGCAGGCGATGGGGCTCGTCGACGACCACCTCGAGGGCTGCGACGCGCGGCCGCGGGTGGAGCGGGCGCGCGACGCCCTGACCCGGCCGCTCGCGTAGAATCGGGCCCAGTGAGCTGGCCGTGGATCGTCCTGCTCGCCCTCGGCGTCCTCGTGGTCGTCGCCGCGGAGTGGCCGAGGGTCTCGGGCCTCGTGGGTGCGGATGCACGGCGCCGCCGTGACCGCGAGCGGCGCAAGGCGAAGCTCCGCGTGGTCTCCACGGACGACGACGACTTCGTCGAGAGCGTCCAGCGCGACCTGGACGCGCTGCCGACGATCGAAGAGCCGCGAACGAAGCGCTAGGTGTTGCGCGAAGCAGGATTCCGCAGGCGCGGAATCCTGCCGCGCGATCCCCGCCCTACGGGCGGGGCACACCCCTGAAGGCGCCCGCTTCGCGGTCGCACTGCCTCGGTGACGGTCCTGTCGTGGGTGATGGGGGAGCTCTGAGTTCGGCGCGACGCCGCTGACAGCGGTGGGATCGCGTCTCAGCGATCCCACCGCGTCACGGTGCTCCCCCTGTGGAGCCCGTCCCACGCCGTTCCTCGTCGAGGAACGCGAGCAGCCTGCCGCCGTCCACGAATGTCGTGGACCGGCCGCTGCGGACGTGTTGGACGACCCCGCGCAGCGCGTCCCGGCCGTCACGGGAGCGCTCGGGCGGTTGCCAGAGACGGACGACGAACGACTCCGCCAGCGACCCCCCGGTGGCCGGCGGCTCCCCAGCGCTCGTCGCAATCGCCTCGGGCTCCTGCATGGCGGCATTCTCCGCCGCGTGGTTCAGGTGGTCCTAGAGCCGGACTCGACGCGTGGGAACGGCGCGGACTCGATCCCGATCTCGTCCATCCGCGCGCAGTAGGCGCGGAAGCAGCGGCGGGCCTCGCCGTGCCGTCCGGCCGCCTGGTGGGTCGAGACCAGCCCGAGGTGGGCCGGCTCGTCGTAGGGGTCACGCTCGAGCACGCGCAGGTGGTAGCGGGTCGCGGCGTCCGTGTCGCCACGGGCGAGCGCGTCGGCGGCGAGCGTCCGCACGACCTCGGTGTAGACGGCGCGGGCCTCCTCCCGGAGCCCGACCGCCCAGTCCTCGTAGGCGTCCTCCTCCAGGAAGTCGCCGGTGTAGACGGCCTCGACGGCAGCGAGCCGCTCGTACGCGTCGGGAAGCCCGGCGCGCCGACCGTCGAGCGCGTCCTGCGCGGCGGCGAGGAACTCGTCGACGTCGAGCTCGAGATGCGCGGCCTGGAGCCAGAGCGCCGTGCGGTCGGCGCCGACGAAGTGGTCGGGATCGTGGCTCTTCGCCGGGTCGAGCACCCCGCGCACGGTGCTCAGCAGCACGGAGAGGCGGTTCGCGAGCGGGCCGGGGCTCTGGCCCGGCCAGAGCGCCTCCATCAGCAGCTCGCGGGGTGCGGGCCGCCCGCGGCGGGCGACCAGCATCTTGAAGAGGTCCCGTGCCTTGCGGGACTGCCATGCGGGGAGCGGCACGACCTCCTCGTCGCGCAGCACGCGGAACCGGCCGAGCGACTGGACGACGACCGCGCGGCGCTCGTCCCGCGCGTCGAGGAGCGAGACGGTGGCGCGGTACCCCTTGGCCCCGAGCGCCCGGAGCTGCTCGTCCGCGCGCGCTGCGCCCGCTTCGTCGCCGACGAGCAGCGCGAGCTCGAGGCGGGCGCGGGCCTCGGCCGCCGGGTTCCGGAGGTCGCGCCAGATGTCGACGGCCTCCTCGAGCCGGTCCGCCTGCCGGGCCGGGTCCGGCGCCGAGAGCACGCGTAGCTCCAGCGACTCCGCGAGCGAGGCGCGGTCGCGGCGGACGCCGGCGGTTGCGGTCGCGGCGGCGGCGTGGCCGGTGGCGGTGCAACGGTCGCCCCGCGCGAGCTCGACCCAGCCTGCGGCGAGCAGCGCGTGCACCTGGTTCATCCCGGGTGGGCACGCGAGGGCGCGCTCCACGAGCGCGGACGCGGCGTCGGGCTCCTCGGCCACGAGGACGCGCGCGAGCCCGGCGAGCGAGGGGACGAGGGCCTGCAGGTCGCCCGAGGCCTCCCCGTGCCTGACCGCCTCCTCGAACGAGGCGCGCGCGAGGGCCCACTCGCCCCGCGTGCGGTAGACCTCGCCGAGCTTCTCGAGCGGGTAGGCGATCATGCGCGAGCCGAGGCGCTGGTACAGATCCCTGCCCGCCTCGAGGTCGGCGACCGCCTCGTCGAGCCGGCCCAGCCGGAAGAGCGCCTCGCCGCGGTTCGTGAGGGCGAGCGCCCGAAAGGCGGCAAAGCCTGCGAGGTCGGCGAGCCCGAGCGCGAGGTCGAGCTCCGCCACCGCCTCCTCGTAGGAGCACTCCTCGATGTGCCGCGAGCCGCGGTTCGTGCGCACGCGGATCGTCTGGAGGACGTCGCCGGCCTGCTGCGCGTAGTCGAGTGCCCGGAGGTAGTGCGCATCGTTGGCGCCGCGGTCGCCCTCGAGCGCTGCGAGCATCGCCAGCACGGTGTGCGCGGCCGCGAGCGCCTGCGGGTCGCCGGCGGCGGCCGCGATGTCGAACGACCGCGCCGCGTCGGCGCGACAGGCATCGGCGTCTCCGAGAAGCCAGCGGGCGGAGGCGCGCCAGGCGAGCAGCAGCGCGACGTCGCGCGGCTCGCCGTCCTCGGACGCGAGGTCGTACGTCGCCAGCGCCTCGGCGAGCCGTCCGCCGAGGGGGTGGAGGAGCCCGGTGCGCCAGGCGATCCCCGGCGCGACGCGGCCGCCGCCGCCCGCGGCCCGGTCGAAGCACCCGAGCGCCGCATCCCAGTCGCCACGGACCTGGTGCGCCTCGCCGGCGAGCAGCTCCGTCTCGGGCTCGCGCATGGCGTGGGGCAGGAGCTCGACGGCGTCGAGCACGGCGTCGACGGCGCCGTGGGCGAGCAGCATCGGGCCGCGCGTCGCGAGCAGCTTCGCGAGGCGCGCCCGGTCGCCCGCGACGGTCAGCGCGCGCAGAGCCTCCTCGGGCTCGCCGTTGGCGTCGAACCAGCGGGCTGCGCGTGTGAGCACCCGACGGCGCTCGGCCGCCGACGGCCCGCCCTCGGCGAGCGCGAACTCGCGCACGGGCGAGCTGAGCGCGTACCACTCGAGCTCGTGGCCCTGCAGCTCGACGAAGAGCCCGCGGCGGGCGAGCGCGCGGACGGTCTCCGCGGCCGCCGGGACGCCGAGCGCCTCGCAGAGGGGGGCGGTGAAGCGCTCGAGGGGCGCCACCGTCCGCACGAGCGTCTCGACCTCGGGCGGCTCGTGCGCGAACACCTCCGCGGCGAGATAGGCCAGGAGGGGGCCGCCGGGGCGCCGGATGCGGGCGAGGGTGCGGTCTCGCTCGGCGGGCGGCACCTCCCGGAGCGCCTCGACGGCGAGCCGGACGGCCGCGGGCCACCCGCCGGTCGCGGCCTGCAGCTCGACCGCCGTCTCGGCGTCGGCCGCGCCCGCGAGCGAGGCGAGGAGGGTCGCCGTCTCGCTCGCGTCGAAGACGAGGTCGGCGCCCGCGAGCTCGAGCACCTGTCCCTGGCCCCGGAGGCGCTCGATCGGGAACGGCAGCTCGCTGCGCGAGGCGAGGACGAGGTGGAGGCGCGACGGCGCCTGTCTGCAGAGCGACTCGATCACCTGCGCGGCTCCGACCGACGCGGCGACCGCGTGGACGTCGTCGATCACGAGGACGAGGTCACGGCGCAGCGCGGTCTGGAGGGTCTCGCAGAGCGCAGCCGCGAAGCCGCGGGCGCGCGCCGTCTCGTCCCGCTCGGCGCCGGGGCCGGCGGTCGCCGTGATCGGGCCCGCGGCGTCGACCGGCAGCGCGGGAACGCGGAGCCGCAGGGCGTCGGCGAGGCCACGCGCGAAGCCGGCGAGCGAGGCGTCGTCGGCGGAGGCGGTGTACCACGCGCAGTTGATCTCGCCCGCCCAGTCGGAGAGCACCGTCGACTTGCCGAACCCGGCGCCCGCGACCACGATCGTCAGCCGGCGCTCGAGCGCGCCGTCGAGCACGGTGACGAGGCGATCGCGGCGGATGTGCGGCGAGGGCGCGACCGGCGGCCGGAGGCGCGTCCTCGCGGTCGAGGGCGTGCGGGCG